>JAGRMP010000692.1 GCA_020441225.1 Maritimibacter sp.
CTTCAACGGCGACGTCAGCAGAGCCCCATCGTTCAAGAGCGCTTGCGCACGAACGGGAAACTGACGTACCGTACCAAGTGGCGGGCGAACAGGTAACTGAAAGGGATGGCAAGTCGCAATAATAATATTGTTAAAGGGGCTTCGCGCTGCACAGGAACGGCTGCGTACCGTTTGGCCCTCGGTGGAGCGGAACGAATTTCAAAGCTACGACAAGTCGCAGCACTCCACAGAGCTCCTGCGCAGCCCAGGAAACCTGCTTACCGTTTGATATTCACTGCGGCATAGCGGACGCTAAGGCTGCGGCGAGCCGCAGGACTTCATAGTTGCTGTGACACCGGGTGAGCGTGTACATCGTTGCGGATCATGTCCCATGCTGCGCCAAATGTTTTCGGCAAACCAGTAACAGTGACACTCGTCGTGCTGACTGGGATGCGGTATTGAATTGCGGAACGCTGAAGCGAGAGCTTCTGAAAAGAGGGTGGGTGAGGCCCTGTGATCATTCGTGAAAATCGTTTCCTTGTTGTTCGTTGCTCGATTCCAACTCGGCTTCGAGTCGGCGGCGTTCGGATTCGAGCTGCTGCTTGAGAACTTCTGGAGTTGGCAACTGCAGTTGGTACTTGGAGACAAACAGCGAGTTGTCCATCGCTGCCAATGCGTACTGGACGAGTGCGTAGTCCTTCTCAGTACAGAGCAAAATGCCGATTGGTGGGTTGTCACCTGGCTCGCGAACATGTTTGTCAAACCAACTGACGTAGGTGTTTAGTTGACCGATGTTTTCGTGAGTGAATTCTTCGAGCTTTAAATCAACCAACACATGGCACTTCAATATGCGGTGGTAAAAGACTAGGTCGACGAAGTAGTTTTTGTCGCCAATCAACATCCGTCGCTGTCGCGCCTCAAAGCAGAAGCCTTGCCCCAGCTCGAGCAAGAACGCTTGCAACTTATCCAGCAACTGGTCTTCGAGATGCGATTCGCTCATCACTTCCAACGGCGTTAGTCCGAGGAATTCAAAGATATACGGGTCGCGGATGGTGAGTCGTTGGGTGGAAGGCTCAGTGGCCGTGGGCAGGTCATCCAGCAATTTTTGCTTGTCCATCGAGAGCTGACTTCGCTCGAAAAGCAGACTATTGATTTGCCGCTTGAGTTCACGAACCGACCAACAACCACGAATACACTCGGACTCATAAAACGCTCGTTTTTCGGCTTCCTCGCATCGTAGCAGCTCGCAGATATGAGTGAATGATAGCGACGAAATAAGTCGCTCTCCGGAAATGGCAGTCGCTGACTGCCGAATCGCAGTAGTTGATGATAAGTCCTTACCAGGCAATAGATTAGTGTCCAATCACCCAACTGCGCAGTGTGACCGACACGTTGATGACTCGCGAAACCTGCGACGTGAAATGGTTGCTCGCCGTCTGAATCGCCGCCACTAGCGTCTGGAAATCATAAGGGTTGACTGAGGGGATGCTCATGACTCGCCCTTTCGTGGGTGAAACGATCCAATGATTGCGAATAGTTCATCTGCCAGCGACTCATCGAAGAGTCCGTCCAGGCTGTCAGTATGCAGTGTAGTAAATGGCGGTTCGTAAAGGTCGTCTGTTTTGATGGA
>JAGRMP010000691.1 GCA_020441225.1 Maritimibacter sp.
GAATGTTGTATCCGGCTGCCCACCAAAGGTTTTGCATCATTTTTTTGTATGTAGCTGAGCCAAAAAGGATAAGGTTTGCAATGTCCTTTGGATTGCTGTTGACCAAAACAATATCAGCTGTTTCTGCTGCAACATCAGTCCCAGAACCTACAGCTATTCCAACATTGGCCTGAGCCAAGGCAGGAGCATCGTTGACTCCATCACCAGTCATGGCCACGACCGCACCTGATGCCTGAAAGGCTTTTACGATTCGCAGCTTGTGTTCGGGGGCGACTCGAGCAAACACATTCACGGTCGGCAGTTTGCGGGTCAGTTCTTCATCGGACAGCTCGGACAGTTGCTGACCGGACATCACAGAGCCTTCGGCCGTCAGCAAACCTGCATCACCGGCAATGGCGCGAGCAGTTTGAGCATGATCGCCTGTAATCATGACCGTCTGAATTCCGGCCGACTGGCAGCGACGGATTGCTTCCCGGGCTTCCGGCCTGACAGGGTCCTGCAGTGCCATCAGTCCCAGAAGCGTCAAACTGCTTTCCGGATTTTCGGCGGAAAGCAAATCGTTCGGACTGCCATTCCAGCTGCGCGCGGCAATGGCCAGAACGCGTTTTCCCGTCGCAGCCAGTTCTTCAATTCGACTCACCCAAAAATCGGCATCATACTCCTGAGCACCTGGCTGAAGCTGTAGGGTGTCGGCCTGCAGGCTGCCACAAGCCGTCACGCGTTCCAGAATACGCTCTGCTGCACCTTTGACCAGCAGCACGTGCGTGCCGTTCGCGGAACGATGCAGAGTCGACATTCGTTTTCGATCCGATGAGAACGGGATTTCCTTCAGTCGAGGCCAGTTTGCCTGAAATTCCGAGACGCTGATTCCACCAGCCTGAGCGGCAGTCAACAGAGCAGACTCCGTCGCGGAGCCTGCCGGAGTTCCATCGGGAGCAATGCGAGCATCGTTACACAGTGCTGCGGCCGCCAGCAGACCGTGGCGGTTCTGTTCTGTATCCGATTGGACGGCCGGCAGTACGTCGACGACCGACATTTGATTTTGTGTCAGAGTTCCGGTCTTGTCAGAACAGATCACATTGACGGACCCCAGAGTCTCGACAGCTGACAGGCGTCTTACAATGGCATGATGAGCCGCCATTCGCTGAGATCCCAGAGCCAGGACAACGGTGACAATCGCGGGAAGGCCTTCAGGAATAGCCGCCACAGCCAGTGAGACAGCGGTCAGCAGCATGTCGGCAATCAATCGACGATTCCAGCTGTTGAAGGGTTCTCGCAGCACGCCAGCCAGAAAAATGATCAGGCAGGCTGCGATGACGATCACCGCCAGCTGTTTGCTGAGCTTCGTGAGTCTTTCCTGCAGCGGAGTCGGTCCCGATTCCGCAGTGGTGATCATGTCCGCAATTCTTCCCAGCTCGCTGGCCGAACCGGTGGCTGTGATGACTGCTGTCAGGTGTCCGCGCGTGACGGCAGTCCCGCTGAAGACCATGCAGCTTCGGTCTGGTAACGTGGTGTCTGCGG
>JAGRMP010000181.1 GCA_020441225.1 Maritimibacter sp.
TGCAGCAGGCCGATGCGCGGGTGCTCTCCGAGGCGGCCGTGCCCCTCGGCCCCTCGGCGCCGCGCAGGACCCGGGTGCTGATGCTGATGCTGCTCCTGGGCGGGCTCGCGGGGGCGGCGGCGATCGTGCTGCGCGAGATGCTCGACAGCGGCTTCCGCACCGCCGAGGCGCTCGAGGCCGAGACCGGGCTTGCGGTCGTGGGCCAGGTGCCGCGGATCCCCGGGGCGAGCCGGGCCGAGGTGCTCGACCACCTGGTCGCCAACCCGACCTCGGCGGCGGCGGAGGCGGTGCGCAACCTGCGCACCTCGCTGATGCTGTCCAATGTCGACCGGCCGCCGCGGGTGATCCTGTCGACCTCGGCGATCCCGGGCGAGGGCAAGACCACGCTGGCGCTGGCGTTGGCGCAGAACTACGCCCATCTCGGCCGCCGGGTGCTCTTGATCGAGGGCGACATGCGCCGCCAGGTGTTCCGCGAATATTTCGCGCTCGCGCGCACCAAGGGGCTGCGCGCCGTGCTCGGGGCCGAGAAGAGCTTCGAGGCGGTGGTCCAGCACGCCCCCGGCCTCGGCGCCGACGTGCTGACCGGCGGCCACAGCGCCGCCAATGCCGCCGATCTGTTCACCTCCGAGCGCTTCGCCACGCTGATCGAGGGGCTGAGGCAGCGCTACGACGTGGTCGTGATCGACATGCCGCCGGTGCTGCTCGTGCCCGACGCCCGCATCGTCGCCCGCCACGCCGACGCCGTCCTCTTCGCCGTCCGGTGGGACCACACCTCCCGCGCCCAGGTCACCGAAGCCATCCGCCAGTTCACCCTCGCCGGAACCGCCATCACCGGCCTCGTCCTCTCCCAGATCGACCCGAAGGGCATGAAAAAATACGGATACGCCGGAAAATACGGCGCATACGGCGGGTACGGCGGAGACGGGTACCACCAGGGGTAACGCCACCGAGACACGCATCGCCCGAAGTGGAGCCATATCTTTGTATTCCAAGGGAAACACTCTGGACACGGGAAGGCGCCGCCGGTCCCGACCATACCCCGGAAGCCCGAGCGGCGCCTAGCGGAGGAGCGCGCACCCGGAGAGATCTGCCGACATGCGCACCAGTGGCCCGATTGCGCCCGGTTCGAGCCGGCCGGTCGCGATCCCGGCGACCCGGGCCGGGACCGAGGTGGCCGCTGCAAGGGCGCGTGCGAGCGGCAGCCCGACCTCTTCGGTCAACACCCTGAGTGCGCGGGTGAAGTCGAGATCGGCCCCCGCCAGTGTCCCGTCGGCGAGGGTCAACCGCCCGTCGACCCGGGTGATCTCGCGCCCGTTGAGCGTGAACCGCGCAAGGTCGGTGCCGGCCGGGGCCATGGCATCGGTGACGAGGTAGATCTCGCCCGGTCCGCGCTTGGCGGCAAAGGCCGCGCGCAGCACCGCGGGGTGGACATGGATGCCGTCGGCAATGAGCCCGGTCGAGAGCCCGCCGCAATCGAGCGCGGCGCCGACCACGCCGGGTTCGCGGTTGGCGAGCCCGCGCATGGCGTTGAACAGATGGGTGACACAGGACGCCCCTGCCGCGTGATAGGCGAGGCAGGTGTCGTAATCGGTATCGGTATGGCCGAGCGAGACGAGCACGCCGGCCGCGGCGAGGGCGCGCACCTGGTCGGGCGTCACGTTCTCGGGGGCGATTGTCACCTTCAGCACCGGCAGCCGCCCGGCACCGGCGGTGAGCTGGGCGAGGTCTTCGTCGGTCATCGGCCGGATCAGGGCCGGATCATGCGCCCCCTTGCGGGCGAGCGACAGGTGCGGGCCTTCGAGATGCAGCCCGCCGATCCCGGGCATGCCCTCGGCCACGGCCGCCTCGACCGCCGCGATGGCCGCGCGCGTATGCGCGGGCGTGTCGGTGATGAGGGTGGGCAGGATGGTGCCGGTGCCGAGCCCGGCATGGGCCTCGGCCATGATCGCCAGCGTTTCGACCGTGGGCGCGTCGTTGAACATCACCCCGCCGCCGCCGTTGACCTGCAGATCGACGAAAGCGGGCGCGAGGATGTCGCCCGCGAGATCGATCTCGTCGCCCGCCGCCGCGACCCTGTCGTCGCGGTCGAGCGCCGTCACCGCACCGTCTTCGAGCCGCAGCGCATGGTCGTCGTGCAATGTCGTGCCGTCGAAGATCCGGCCGCCGCGATATGTGAGAACCCGGGCGCTCATAGCGTTTCGGTCACTTTTTTCAGATGGCGCGGGGCGTCGGGGTCGATGCCCCGGCGGACCGCGACCTGTTCCACCATGGCGTAGAACGACACGATCAACGGGATCGGGTCGGTCAGCCAATGGCCGCTGCGCACATGGTCGAGCCGGGTTGCCGAGCGCGCCTTGTCGGAGGTGACGAAGACCCGCGCGCCCTTGTCGGCGATCCCGTCGGCGACCTCGACCAGCGCGGCTTCGGCCTTGTCTGCGGCGGCGAAGCCGATCACCGGGAAGCCGGAGCCGACGATCGAGACGGGCCCGTGCAGCACTTCCGCCGAGGAATAGCTCTCGGCATGGATCTGGCAGGTCTCCTTGAACTTGAGCGCAGCTTCGTTTGAGATCGCCCAGCTCGGACCGCGCCCGAGGGTGAAGAGGTTGTCGCCGGTCAGCGCCTCGATCGCTTCGGACCAGTCGCAGCGGGTGGCGCGGTCGAGCACCTCCGGCAGGCCGCGGATCGCCGCGATCAGCGCGGTGTCACGCTTCCATTCGGCCATCACCCAGAGCCCGGCGACCAGAGAGGTCACGAAGGTCTTGGTGGCGGCGACGCTGAGCTCGGGACCGGCGTGGAGCCCGAGCGTCGCCGAAGCGGCGCCCGCGAGCGGCGAAGCCGGGTTGTTGGTGATCGCGACGGTATAGGCGCCGCTTTCACGGGCGGTGCGGGCGAGATCGACGATGTCGGGGCTCTTGCCCGACTGCGAGACCGCGAGGCAGAGCGTGCCGTTGGCCTTGAGCGGCGTGCCGTAGATCGAGGCCACGGACGGCCCGACCGAGGCCATCGGCAGGCCGAACAGGAGCTCGCTGGCGTATTTGAGGTAGGTGCAGGCGTGGTCGGAGGAGCCGCGCGCGACCGAGATCAGGAAGCGCGGGTCGCGCCGGTCGATCTCGGCGGCGACGGCGGCGGTGTCCTTCGCACCCTGGTCGAGCAGGCGGGCGACGGCTTGCGGGATTTCGGCGATTTCCCGACGCATCCGGGTGGCGGTTTGTGACATCTTCAGCCCTCGCTGGGTGACAATTGCAGTTCGGCGACGAAATCGTAGGCGTCGCCACGGTAGATCGAGCGGGTGAATTCGGCCGGCTCCCCGGTGTCGAGAAAGGCGTTGCGTTCGATCGACAGCGCGGCCGCGCCGGGTGCGACGTCGAGCAACTCCGCCTCCTCGGCGCCCAGGTTCAGCGCGGTGAAGCGCTGGACCGCACGCACCGGGCGGTGGCCGTCGCGCGCGAGTATTTCGTAAAGCGAGGTTTCCACTTCGAGCGGGTTCGCAAGCAGCGCCACCGGCAGGGTCGCGCGTTCGAGCGCGAGCGGCCGGCCATCGGCGGCGCGCAACCGGTAGAGCCGGGCGACCGAGGCGTCGGCCGGCAGGCCCAGCGCCTCGGTTTCGCGCAGCGTGCCCCGCGCGACACCGCGTTCGAGCCAGACGGACGTGGTCGCCATGCCGCGCGCCGCCATGTCCTCGGTGAAGGACGTGAGCTTGAGCAGCGATTGCTCGACCCGCGCCGACTTGTCGGCGACGAAGGATCCCGAGCCCTGCCGCTGGATGATGACGCCCTTGTCGACCAGTGCCTGCATCGCGTTGCGCACCGTCACCCGGCTGAGCCCGGTGATTTCGGCGATCTCGCGTTCCGGCGGCAGCGAGACGCCGGGGGCGAGGATGCCCTCGGCGATCGCGTCCTGCAGCCGGCGACGCAGCTGGGTGTAGCGCGGTCCGGCATCCGGTTTCAGCCAGATTTCGGGGTCGAGGTAGGGGGCGATGTTCATGCCGGGGCCTCCGCGGCGAAGGCCCGCGCCAGCGCCACGGCGCCATCGATGGGCGGGGCGCCGGCCTCGATGAGCGCCGCGCGCATCGCCGCGGGCAGGTAGGGCGCATAGGCCGGCGCGAGGCCGCCGGTGAAACAGATCGCAAGCCCATCGGTCCAGCCGAGACGGGTGAGCATGTCGCCGACATGCGCGGCGCCAGCCTCCATCACTTCGCGCCCGAGCGCGTCGCCGTCGAGCGCCGCGGCGGCGACGTCGCGGGCAATCTCGCCGATCTCTCCAGGGGTCGCGTGGGCGGCGAAAATGACCAGCCCCGCGGGCGTGCCCCAGCGGTCGAGCAGCGCTTCGGAGAGCGCGCTGTGGTCGCGCAACCCATCGACGGCGGCGAGCGTCGCCGTGAGCGCCACCCGGCCGACCCAGAAGGACGAAGCCTCGTCGCCCAGCCGCGAGCCCCAGCCGCCGACGAACCGCGTCGTGCCCGCCCGGCGCAGGCCAAAGAAGGAGCCGGTGCCGCAATGGACGATGGCCCCGTCGACATCGCCGAGCGCGCCCTGCAGGGCGGCCGCGCGGTCTTCTTCGACCCGCACGCGCGCGAAGGGCAGCGCCGCCTCGACCCGGGCGCAGACCGTCCGGTCGGAGGCCCCGGCAAGGCCGAGATAGGCGGGGAGTTCGGCGATCTCGGCGGGGGTGAGCCCGGCCCGATCCGCGAGCTGGTCGAGACCCCGCCGGATCTCGCCCAGCGCGGCGTCGAAATCGCTCGTGACATTGGCGGAACCGGTCTCGACCGTGATCCGCCCTTCGGCGCGGTCGAGCACCAGGCGACAACGTGTTCCGCCGCCATCGACGGCAATCACGGGGGAAGTGAGTCCAGCGCACATATAAATACCTTTACGATACAAATTCGATCAAAGAAAGACCTATCGAAGATCAATATCGCAGAAAACCGCAAAAACAGCGACAGGTTTTTGGAATCACAAGAAGGTGTAGACAAATGGTATCGAAAAGGTATTCTGACTGCATCTCGGGAGATTCGTATGGGGCAACCGACAACCGAAATGCTGCACGCCAAGGTGGCCGGGCTCGATCTGCGCCCGCTCGAAGAGGCCGCGGAGATCCTTGCCGCGGCTCAGGTCGAGGCGGCCGAGGCGGTCCTGCCCCGGGCCGCGGCGCTTGCCGAAGGCGCCCGCGCGATGGCGGCGGCGCTCCGGGACGGCGGCCGGCTTGTCTATGTCGGCGCCGGGTCCTCCGGGCTGATGGCGGCGGCCGATGCGCTCGAACTGGGCGGCACCTTCGGTATTCCGGAAGCCCGCGTGCGCATCCTGATGGCGGGCGGTCTGCCGAGCTCCGCGGCGATGCCGGGCGATACCGAGGATGACGCCGAAGGCCTCGACGCCGCGCTCGCCGATCTCACGCCACAGGACACGGTGATCGCGGTCGCCGCCAGCGGCGCGACGCCCTACACGCTCGAAGCGGTGCGGGTCGCCAAGGCGCGCGGCGCGCGGGTCGTCGCGCTTGCAAACAACCCGGGCAGCCCGCTGCTCGCCGCCGCCGATATCGCCGTGCCGCTCGCAACCCCGCCCGAGATCGTCTCGGGCTCGACCCGGATGGGGGCCGGGACCGCGCAGAAGATCGCGCTCAACTGCATGTCGACGCTGATGGGCCTCGAAATCGGCGCAGTCCACGACGGGATGATGGTCAATGTCGTCGCCGATAACGCGAAACTGCGGGGCCGTGCGCTCGGGATCGTGCGCCGGGTGTCCGGTGCCGACCCGGACCGCGCAGCGCAGGCGCTCACCGCCGCCGGGGGCGAGGTGAAAACCGCGATCCTGCTCGCTGCCGGGGCCGCCTCGCCGGAAACGGCCCGCCAAACGCTCGAAACCAACAACCACCGCCTGCGCGACGCCCTCGCCGCGCTCGGCACAAACCAGAAAAACTGACGTCACCAACAGGAGAACCCAGATGACGACCAAACTCACCCGCTTGCTGCTCTCGACGGCGCTCGTGACCGCCGGTTCCGGCGCTTTCGCCCAGGACGTGACCCTGACCATCGAAAGCTGGCGCAACGACGACCTCACTCTCTGGCAGGATGTCATCATCCCCGCTTTCGAGGCCCAGAACCCCGGCATCAAGGTCAAGTTCACCCCCTCGGCCCCGGCCGAATACAACGCGGTGCTCAACTCCAAGCTCGATGCGGGCAGCGCCGGCGACCTCATCACCTGCCGCCCGTTCGACGCCTCGCTCGCGCTGTTCGACGACGGCAAGCTCGCCGATCTGACCGACCTCGCGGCGATGGCCAATTTCTCCGACGTCGCCAAATCGGCCTGGCAGACCGATGATGGCTCGGCCACCTTCTGCGTGCCGATGGCCTCGGTCATCCACGGCTTCATCTACAACAAGGACGCCTTCGCCGAGGTTGGCGTCGAGGTCCCCACCACCGAAGACGAGTTCTTCGCCGTGCTCGACGCGTTCAAGGAAGAGGGCAGCTACATCCCGATGGCGATGGGCACCAACGACCAGTGGGAAGCGGCGACGATGGGCTATCAGAACATCGGCCCCAACTACTGGAAGGGCGAGGAAGGCCGGCTGGCGCTGATCGCGGGCGAAGAGAAGCTCACCGATCCGCAGTGGGTCGAGCCCTATGCCACGCTCGCCAAATGGGCGCCCTATCTCGGCGACGGCTTCGAAGCCCAGACCTATCCCGACAGCCAGAACATCTTCACCCTCGGCCGCGCCGCGATCTACCCGGCCGGCTCGTGGGAGATCTCGGGCTTCAACACCCAGGCCGATTTCGAAATGGGCGCGTTCAAGCCGCCGGTGAAGGCCGCGGGCGACACCTGCTACATCTCGGACCACACCGACATCGCCATGGGCCTGAACGCCGCCTCGCCGAATGCCGAAGCTGCGCGCACCTTCCTCGACTGGATGGGCACCGAAGAGTTTGCCACGATCTACGCCAACGCGTTGCCGGGCTTCTTCTCGCTGTCGAGCCACGAGATCGCGATGGAAGACCCGCTGGCGCAGGAATTCGTCTCCTGGCGCGGCGAGTGTGAATCGACCATCCGCAGCACCTACCAGATCCTGTCGCGCGGCACCCCGAACCTCGAAAACGAGACCTGGGGCGCCTCGGCCGCCGCGATCAAGGGCACCAAGACGCCCGAGGAACTGGGCGCGGAACTCGAAGCCGGGCTGGCCAGCTGGTACGCCCCGCACCAGTAATAGTTTAACATTAAACTATCTCTCCCCGGGCGGTACGCCGCCCGGGGGGCCTCGGCAGAAACCACGACAATTGACGGCAAGGGAGGAGACCGGACATGGCCCGCATCCGCTGGCATATACTCGTGTTCCTGGCACCGGCGGTGCTGGTCTACACGGCGGTGATGATCTTCCCGCTGTTCAACACGCTGCGCCTCGCGCTCTACAGCGAGATCGAGAACGTCCGGGTCTTTACCGGGCTCGCCAATTTCCGCACCCTGTTCGGCGATCCGCTCTGGTCGGACGCCTTCTGGAACGCGCTCGGCAACAATTTCTGGTTTTTCCTCGTCCATATGCTGGTGCAGAACCCGATCGGCGTGCTGCTCGCCGCGATCCTCTCGCACCCCCGCCTGCGCTTCGCGGCCGCTTACCGCACGGCGATCTTCGTGCCCACCATCCTGAGCTTCGTGATCGTCGGTTTCGCCTGGAAACTGATCCTGTCGCCGATCTGGGGCATCGCGCCGGGCATGCTCGACGCGGTTGGGCTCAAGGCGCTGTTCCAGCCCTGGCTCGGCAAGGAGGAAACCGCGCTCACCACTCTGGCCCTGGTCTCGGTCTGGCAATTCGTCGGTATCCCGATGATGCTGATCTACGCCGCGCTGCTGTCGATCCCCGAAGAGATCCTGGAAGCGGGCGAGATCGACGGTATCACCGGCGCCGCGGCCTTCTGGAAGATCAAGCTGCCGCTCATCCTGCCCTCGATCGGGATCATCTCGATCCTCACATTCGTGGGCAATTTCAACGCCTTCGATCTGATCTATGCCGCCCAGGGCGCGCTCGCGGGGCCGGATTTCGCCACCGACATCCTCGGAACCTTCCTGTACCGCACCTTCTTCGGCTTCCAGCTTCAGCTCGGCGACCCGCACATGGGCTCGGCCATCGCCACCGCGATGTTCGTCATCATCCTGATCGGCGTCTCGATCTATCTCTTCGGCATCCAGTCCCGGATGCGCCGCTATCAACTCTGAGGGGGACGCGACATGAACAAAGCCCGCCGCAACCCGCTCAACAGTGCCGCGATGCACGGCATCCTGATCGTCTACACCCTGATCGCGCTGTTCCCGGTCTTCGTGATCCTCATCAACAGCTTCAAGACAAGGAAGGCGATCTTCCGCGAACCGCTGGCGCTGCCGGGGCCGGACAGTTTCTCGATGATCGGCTACCAGACGGTGATGAAACAGGGGGATTTCTTCCTCTACTTCCAGAACTCCTTCATCGTCACTGTCGCCTCGCTGTTCTTCGTTCTGCTGTTCGGTGCCATGGCCGCCTTCGCGCTCTCGGAATACCGGTTCAAGGGCAACACGATGATGGGGCTCTACCTCGCCTTGGGCATCATGATCCCGATCCGCATCGGTACGGTCGCGATCCTCGAGATGATGGTGGCGACCGGGCTCGTGAACACGCTCTGGGCGCTCATCCTCGTCTACACCGCGCAAGGGTTACCGCTGGCGGTCTTCATCCTGTCGGAATTCATGCGCCAGGTGTCGGCCGATCTGAAAGACGCGGGGCGGATCGACGGGCTCTCGGAATACACGATCTTTTTCCGCCTCGTCCTGCCGCTGGTGCGGCCCGCGATGGCGACGGTGGCGGTGTTCAACATGATCCCGATCTGGAACGANTCCCGCTGATCCTCGCGCCCGCCGAAGAGACCAAGACGCTGACACTCGGCAGCCAGGTCTTCATCGGCCAGTTCGTCACCGACTGGAACGCGGTGCTCTCGGCCCTCAGCCTGGCGATCCTGCCGGTGATGGTGC
>JAGRMP010000694.1 GCA_020441225.1 Maritimibacter sp.
CTCCCAGCAAATTAGCCAAGGTCTCTTGGCCGGTTTTCAGTACGAGTTGTAAGTTTGGCGAAGACAAGTGAAGTGAATTGCGACAACATCAAGAGATATCAAAGCAAAGGGCACCTACGCTGGAGGTCAAGCAGCGTCGGTGCCCTCTGGAGAAAGTTTCGTTGTCAGCCCGCGAATCACTGGCTCTTCGTGCCTACTTTGGTGAGCGGTCCTTTTTGCCTCGCTCCCCAGTAGCTCTCAGGTGGCCTTGCTGAAGCTGATACTTTCCTGGCTGCGTGGCAGACCGAGCGACATCCAGACTCGGCCTGCGATCAGTTTGGCGATTCACCCTCTACCGGGACCAGCTCAGCTGACTAAAGGCTGTGATTGCTGACCAAGGTTTCCACTTCCGATCGGCCGTCACCGAAGTAATCCGCGATTTCATCGAGGATGTCAGCCGAGGCTTCGTCTTCCAGTTGAATAGCACCTTCCAGAGCACCTTCGCTGGCGGTCATGCGTTCCGCAACGTCAATGCGAGTTCGAATCTCATCAAGCAACTGGCGAGTGTTGCTGAGATGACTGTCGTCCAGGGTCACCGCACTGCTGGTCTGCGCTACTTGGACCATCGTCAATCGAGCTTGAAGGTTCTCAATTTCAACTTCTAATTCGCGTTTGGCGGACAGCATCTCGTCGAGCTTCTGACGGGCGGCATCCAGGTTCTTTTCGCGAGCATTCAAAATCTGGCTTAACTTGCCGGTGGTTTGCTCGTGCACTTGGAATTGCTTGAACCGATTGGCCAAGTCTTCGCGCACTTGGTCTTCCGAGTACGAGCGTCCCGCGTAAACAAACCGAACCGAACCACTTTGGAGGTCTCCCTTCAGCCGCATAATGTCGTCGCGACTCTTGGCAAGCTGTGCTTCCTTGGTCGTGATTTCCTCAGAGAGCCTTTGCACGCCAACCTCTTCTTTGGCCACAATTTGCATGTTCTTGGCAATCTCTGGCTTGAGGTCCTCGATCATCTGCCGAGCCCGTTTGATTTCCCATTCAACGGGAACACAGTCTCGGACCGATTCGCCAGCTGTTCGGACACCTGTCCGCACGTAGCTCAACGCGCCAGTCCCAGCCAATCCGACAGCCGCCAAGCCGCTGAGTAGTCCAACCATTGTAAGTTTCTTGAGCATCTCTTTCCTCCGAACCTAAAGGGTTCCGCTTGCCCCGGGTCGTTCATCCAACAACTTGCAGGGACTCAATTGTGATTCGCTTGATTCAGCTTCCCGAAGCCGGTCTGAGACGCTCCGATGCGGCTCAGCTACTTCTGCCCCGAGGGCCATGCTGTCTACGAGAAGTATTTCGAGGAGAGGAATCCGTTCTTGGAAAAGATTTTTAGAAAGTTTCACAATCCTTCAGGCCCCCCAAACACCGGAACTTCAACGTTTCTACACGAGAATAGGGCCATTCCCACCGATATGCTCCGCCGGACTTGTTGGAGAGCCCAGCGAACAAGATCCCGCGGGAATTCTCACAGACTTTTTGCGAGGAGCGCGTTGCGTGTGACCTAACGTGTCCCGCGACCTGCGATTCTTAGTTCCAAGAGATCGCTTTCCTCAGTGACCAGTCGATTCCCCGACGGGAAGGTTCACGCGAGCTGCCTGCTGAAAGGGACGCCACATCGACCACCGCTGACCGTCAGTTGGCCGATGAGGTAGGAGCCTCCCCAGTTTTGGGGAGCGATCCAGGGACAATCGGACGTTTTCGGGAGATTGAATCATGTCCAAAAAACTACTTAGCACCGCAATGCAGTGTCCAGACGATCTCGTTCTATCGCTGGAATATCTAGACTCGAAGGGGCAAAAGACCTGTCGCGTTGTCAGCCCAATTCGCTTTCTGTCGCAAGATCGTTTTCTAGGCTTGTGCCTGTGCCGTTGCGAGCCCAGGCAGTTTCAAATCGAACGTTGCAGCAACTTGCAACTCAAACGGGCCTCGGACTACGTTATGCC
>JAGRMP010000182.1 GCA_020441225.1 Maritimibacter sp.
CCGCCGCCGCCCGCGGGCTGACGGGCAGGTCCGGTGACCGAGATCCGGCGCAGCCCCGACTGCGGCAATGCGCCCAAGAACGCGCGCGCCGAGGAGATCGCGCTCGCGCTCATGGGCGTGGGCGCGCTCGAGGAGGCGCTGATCGCCGAGGCGGCGAGCTGGGACCGGCCCTCGGGCGCGGTGACCGGGCGGTCCGAGATCAGCGCCGCCGCCGCCGCGGAAACCGCCGATCTGATCCGGATCGAACAGGTGGTCACCCATGGCCGCGCCGGGTCGGTTTCGGGCCGGGTCACCCGGGACGGCAGCACGCGGCTGTTCTGCCACATAATCCGTTTCACCTCGGCCTCGGCGAAACAGATCGCCCAGCTCGTGAGCTTCGAACACGCCGCTGGGTGAGCCGCGCGGTTTCGTGAACCTTGTCCGAAGTGCAGGGATTGCGGTTGCAGCCCGCCGCGCGCGCTCCCACACTCTGCACGACGCCTAGCCCCGGAGTGCCCATGGTCGACGCCATCACGCTCGAAGAGCCCCAAAGCCCCGAAGAGGAGCACCGCTTTCCCTGTCCGCAATGCGGCGCCGATCTGAGGTTCGACGCCGACAGCGGCCAGATGATGTGCGACCATTGCGGCTATACCGAAGTGATCGAGGGCCACGGCGGCCAGGGCCGGATCGAGGCGATTCGCGAGCTCGATTTCCGCGCCGCGCTCGACGCGCAACTGCCCGAGGCCGAGATGGAGGAGCTGCGCTTCGCCTCCTGCCCGAACTGCGGTGCGCATGTGGAGTTCGACGGCGCGGTCCATGCCACCGAATGCCCGTTCTGCGCCACGCCCGTTGTGGCCGATACCGGCACGTCGCGGCAGATCAAGCCCAAGGGGCTCCTGCCCTTCGGGCTCGAGGAGCGCGAGGCGCACAAGCGCATGAACGACTGGCTCGGCCGGCTCTGGTTTGCGCCGAACGGCTTGCAGGAGTATGCCCGCAAGGGCCGCCGGATGACCGGTATCTACGTGCCCTACTGGACGTTCGACGCCGACACCAAGTCGAGTTACCGCGGCGAACGCGGCACGGTCTACTACGTGTCCAGAACCGTGACCCGCAACGGCAAGCGGGTGACCGAACGCCAGCAGAAAATCCGCTGGAGCCCGAAGTCGGGCCGGGTCGCGCGGTTTTTCGACGACGTGCTCGTGCTGGCCTCGACCAGCCTGCCGCGCCAGTACACCGCCGCGCTGGAGCCCTGGGACCTCGCCGCACTGGAGCCCTACCGGCCCGAATATCTCGCGGGCTACCGCGCCGAGGGCTACACGGTGGAGCTCGAAGACGGCTTCACCCAGGCCCGTGCCCATATGGATGCGGTGATCCTGCGCGACGTGAAATTCGACATCGGCGGCGACCGCCAGCGGGTCCACGACATCCAGACCACGGTACGGGATGTGACCTTCAAGCACATCCTCCTGCCGGTCTGGATGGCGGCCTACAAGTACCGCGGCAAGACCTACCGCTTCGTCGTCAACGGCCGCACCGGCAAGGTGCAGGGCGAGCGGCCCTGGTCGGCCTGGAAGATCGCTTTCGCGGTGCTGCTCGGGCTGATCGTGGCGGGGGTTTTCGGCTATTTCGCGGCCCAGGCGCAGTAGCATGGAGGCGATCATCGCGCTTCGCCCTGCCACGCCCGGCGACGCCGAAGCGATGGCGCGGATCCAGGCCGGGATCTTTGCCGCGCGCGGCTTCGGTCCGCAGGGCGATGCCGCCTGGACCCGCGCCCGCTACATCGAGCACGACGACAGCCTCGCCTGCACCCTCGCCTGCGACGGAGACATCGTCCTCGGCTTCCAGTCGCTGAAACGGGCCGGGCCGGGCAATGTCTACGACCTGCCCGAGGGCTGGGGCATCATCGGTACCCATATCGCGCTTTCGGCCGGGCGGCGCGGGATCGGCCGGGCGCTGTTTGCGACGAGCCTGGCGGCGGCGCGGGCGGCGGGGCTCGGGACCATCGACGCCACCATCGGCGCGGAAAACGCCGGCGCGCTCGGCTATTACGAGGCGATGGGGTTCGTGGACTGGCGCAGGCTGGACGGCGCGGTCGGCAAGCGCTTCGACCTGGCGCCGGTGGGCTGAGGCGGGTGTGTCCCGCATTGCCCCGGCCCCGCTCCCGCGCTAATCCTGAGACGGACATTCGGGGAGGCCATGATGATCCTGTGCTGCGGCGAAGCCCTTATCGACATGCTTCCGCGTGAGACCGCCGGGGGCGAACGCGCCTTTGCCCCCTATGCTGGCGGCTCGGTGTTCAACACCGCGATTGCGCTGGGCCGGCTCGGCGCGCCCGCAGGGTTCCTCTCCGGCATCTCCACCGATCTCTTCGGCCGGATCCTCGATGACACGCTGGCCGCCTCGCAGGTCGATGCCTCGCTGGCGATCCGCTCCGACCGGCCGACCACGCTGGCCTTTGTCACGCTCACGAACGGCCAGGCGCGCTACGCGTTCTACGACGAGAACACGGCGGGGCGGATGATCACCGAGGCCGAGCTGCCGAAGGTCCCCGATACGGTCGAGGCGATGTTCTTCGGCGGCATCTCGCTGCCGCCCGACCCCTGCGGGGCGACCTACGAGGCGCTGATGCTGCGTGAGGCCGGGAAGCGGGTGACGATGATCGACCCCAACATCCGGCCCTCCTTCATCACCGACGAGGCCGGCTACCGCGCCCGGATCGGGCGGATGATGGCGGCGGCAACGATCGTGAAATCCTCGGACGAAGATCTCGACTGGCTGGAGATGACGCCGGGCGATCTGCTGGACGCGGGGGCCAAGCTCGTCTGCCTCACCGAAGGCTCCAAGGGGGTGACCGCGCATTGGGCGGGCGGTGAGACCTTTGTCGCGGCGAAAAAGGTCACGGTGGTCGACACCGTCGGCGCGGGCGACACGTTCAGCGCCGGGCTGCTCGCGGGGCTGCACGAAGGCGGGCTTTTGACCCCTGCAGCGCTCGGCGCCATCACCGAGGCGGCGCTGGTCCCGGCGCTGGAGCTCGGCGTGGCGGCGGCGGCGGTGACCGTGAGCCGCGCGGGCGCAAATCCGCCGTGGAAACACGAGCTGTGAGGGCGCTCGTTCAGCGGGTAAGCGAGGCGTCTGTCCGGGTGGACGGGGCGCTGATCGGCGAGATCGGGCCGGGGCTCATGATCCTCGTCTGCGCCATGCAGGGCGACACCGAGGCCAACGCCGATGCGCTCGCGGCCAAGATCGCCAAGCTCAGGGTCTTCAAGGACGAGGCCGGCAAGATGAACCTGGCGCTCAAAGACACCGGCGGTGCCGTGCTGGTGGTGAGCCAGTTCACCCTCGCCGCCGACACCTCGCGCGGCAACCGGCCGGGCTTTTCCACCGCCGCGCCGCCCGCCGAGGGCGAAAGGCTCTACGAATATTTCGCGGGCCAGATGCGGGGGCAGGGGATCGAGACCGCGCAGGGGCAATTTGGCGCGGACATGAAGGTGAGCCTCGTCAACGACGGGCCGGTGACCATCTGGCTGGACGTCTGACGGCGGGCCCGGTCGCTATCGGTCGGCGTGGTCCGCGCCGCGGCGTGCCTGTGTCCGGGCGACGTCTTTTTCCGTCTGTCTGCCTGTAATTCGTTGAAATTTATCAAGAAAACCACGTTAACCCGAATCCAGAAATCCGGATTTCTGGATTCGGGTTAACAGCGGATCTGCACCGCTCGACAGCCAGTTCGCGCGGGAGTTCGCCCGGTGCCCGGTGCCCTGATTGCTGCCCTGATTGCGTGCTTCCACCGTCGGCGCGCGCAGACCGCGATCTAGCCGACTTCGATCCCGAGCGTCCGGCACAGCTCCAGGAACACCGCCCGGTCGCCGTTGGTCCAGGGCGCCTTGCGCGACTTGAACAGCGTCGCCTGGCTGCGGTGTACCGGCCCGCCCGCGAGGATCTTGAGGTGGTTCGCGCGCAACGTGTCGCCGGTCGAGGTGATGTCGGCGATGGCTTCGGCGGTTTCGTTGTTCACCGTGCCCTCGGTCGCGCCCTGGCTGTCGACGAGCTGGTAATCCGCGACGCCGTGTTCGCGCAGATAGTCGCGCACCAGGCGGTGGTACTTGGTCGCGATCCTGAGCCGAAACCCGTGTTGCGCCCGGAACCGTGCTGCGACCGCGTCGAGATCGTCGAGCGTGGTCACGTCGACCCAGGCGCGCGGCACCGCAAGCACCAGATCCGCGTGGCCGAACCCCAGGGGCTCGATCTCGCGCACCTTTTCCTCCCAGAGCCCGAGCTTTTCGCGCACCAGATCCGAACCCGTCACGCCGAGATGGATGCGCCCCGCCGCAAGCTCGCGCGGGATCTCGCCCGCCGACAGCAGCACCAGTTCAAGCCCGTCGATCCCGAGGGCGGCGCCGGCGTATTCCCGCTCCGAACCGGTGCGGACCAGCGAAACGCCGCGCGCCGCGAACCAGTCGAAGGTCTTTTCCATCAGCCGCCCCTTCGAGGGCACGCCCAGTTTCACGCTCATTTGCGGCCCTCCGCGATGGCCAGCGCCAGTTCGGGCCGGATCACACCGCCCACTGCCGGGATCGCGCGTCCCTGGCCGAGCTGCCGGGTCAGCGCGTCGTAACGCCCGCCGGTGGCGACGGGCGGCAGATCGGGCCGACCCTCGGCGTAGAAGCCGAAGACGAAGCCGTCGTAATATTCGAGCGTGGTGCGGCCATAGGAGCCTTCGAATTCGAGCGCGTTCACGTCGATCCCATGGGCCGCGAGCGCCACCACGCGCGCGTCGAACCGGGCGATGGCGGGGCCGAGTGCGGGCATGTCGACGGCAAGGTCGTGAAGCTGCGCGGCGACGTTGTCGAGGGTTTCGCGCAACGCAAGCAGATCGGCGATGATCCGCACCTCCTGCGCGGGGATCGGCGGCGCGGCGGCGTCTTCGCGCAGATCGTTGATCCGCTCCTCGATCTCGGCGCGGGTCCTGAGCCCGATCAGCGGCGCATCGTGGGCGAAGGGATCGGCGCAGGCGATCAGCGCGTCGCGGCCTTCGGGCGCGGGGGCGCGGCCGGCGAACCGGTCGAGCAGCGCGCGAAACCGGCGCGGCCGCCAGATGTGGCGCATCAACGCGGCGCGGCGGCGCGGCGTGGTCGAGAGCCCGTTCACCGCAGCGATGATCAGCCCGATGTCGCCGGTCGCGGCGCGAAAGCCCAGGCCCCGGAGCCCCTCGGCGATCAGCGCGAAGACCTCGGCATCGGCGCTGGCGGGATCGCTGCCGTCGAACAGCTCGTAGCCCACCTGGATATGTTCGGGCGACCGGTGCGCGGCTTCTTCCTGGGCGCGGAAGACCTCGCCGGTATAGGTGTAGCGCGCGGGCGCTGCGCCCATCTCGGGGCCCATCTCCATGTGCATCTGCACCACCGGCACGGTGAAGTCGGGGCGCAGCATCGCCTCGCCCAGCACCGGGTCATGGGTGATATAGGCGCGCGCGCGGATGTCCTCGCCGTAGAGGTCGAGGAGCGTGTCGGCGGGCTGCAGGATCGGCGGGTCGACCTCGACCGCGCCCTTCGCCGCGAAGCCCGCCATCAGGCGTTGGGCCTCGGCGCGGACGGCTGCCTTGTCAGGCATCGGGCGTGTCCTCATAGGCGGCGAGGATCTTCCGCACCTCGGCCACGAGATCGGCGCGCGCCACCTCGACCTGCGAGGGGCGTTCCTTCCACTCTTCGAGCGTCGCGTTTTCGGCGATCTTGGCGCCGAGGATCAGGTCCTTGAGCTGGACGCGCCTGTTTTCGAATTCCTCGCTGCCGGCGATGACCGCCACCGGCGCGCCGCGCTTGTCGGCATATTTGAGCTGGTTGCCGAAGTTTTTCGGGTTGCCCAGGTAGACCTCGGCGCGGATGCCCGCCTGGCGCAGTTCGCCGACCATGGCCTGGTACTCGGCCATGCGGTCGCGGTCCATCACGGTGACGACGACGGGCCCCTGCGCGGTGCCGCCGATCCGCCCCTTGGCGCGCAGCGCCGCGAGCAGCCGGTCGACGCCGATCGAGACGCCGGTCGCGGGCACCGCCTGGCCGGTGAAGCGCTTGACGAGGTCGTCATACCGTCCGCCGCCCGCCACCGAGCCGAACTGGCGCGGCCGCCCCTTCTCGTCGGTGATCTCGAAGGTGAGTTCGGCCTCGAAGACGGGGCCGGTGTAGTAGCCCAAGCCGCGCACGACGGAAGGGTCGATGACGATCCGGTCGGGGCCGTAGCCTTGGGCCGCCAAGAGCTCGGCGATCTGTTCGAGCTCGGCCACGCCCTCGGCGCCGATGGCGCTGTCACCAACGGCGGCGCGCAGGTTGGCGAGCGTGGCGGCATTGTCGGCGCCTTTCGAGGTAAGGAAGGCGACCACCGGCTCGGCGGCTTCGGCGGCGAGCCCGACCCCGTCGATATAGGCGCCCGACGCGTCGAGCCGCCCTTTCCCGAGCAACTCGCGCACCCCCGCTTCACCGACCTTGTCGAACTTGTCGATGG
>JAGRMP010000183.1:0-1453 GCA_020441225.1 Maritimibacter sp.
ACCCTGCCCGACCCGCGCTGGGACACCGTCCTCGCCGTCGCGCCCGATAGCGCCGTCGCCAGCGCCGCGCTGCCGGCGCTGCCCCGGCTCCCCCAGGGGCCGGGCGATCTCGGCGACCGGATGGCGCGGGTCTTTCGCGCTCTGCCCGGGCCGGTGCTGATCGTCGGCGCCGACATCCCCGGGATCACCCGGGCCCATGTTGCCGCCGGTTTCGCCGCGCTCGGCGCCGACGACGCTGTGCTCGGCCCCGCGCCCGACGGCGGTTATTGGGCCATCGGTCTCAAGCGGACCCATCCGCTGCCGCCCGGTCTGTTCGACGGCGTGCGCTGGTCGAGCCCGCATGCGCTCGCGGATACGCGGGCCGGCCTCGGCGACCGCCGCGTCGCGTTTCTGCCGCCGCTCCGCGACGTCGATACCGCCGCCGACCTCAAGCGCGTTTCCACCTGACCTCCGCCCCGACCCGTGCTATCGCTCGGGCATGACACAGATCCCCTCCAAGGACGAAATCCTCGCCTGGATTTCCGACAACCCGACCCTCACCTCGAAACGCGATATCGCCAAGGCGTTCGGGATCAAGGGGGCCGACCGGATCGAGCTCAAGCGCCTCTTGCGCGAGCTCGAAGACGAAGGGCATCTCGCCAAGCGCAAGAAGACCTATCGCGACCCCGACAAGCTGCCGCCCGTGGCGGTGCTGGAAGTGGCCGAGATCACGCCCGACGGCGACGTCTACGCCAAGGCGCTCGAATGGCAGGGCGAGGGCGAGCCCCCGCGCATCCTCTTCGTCGCGAAGCCGGGCGACCCGGCGCTGACCACCGGCGACCGCATCCTGTGCCGGATGACCGAAGTGTCGGACGACGACCACAGCTACGAGGCCCGGCTCATCCGCCGCATCGGCCAGTCGGCCCGGCGCATTCTCGGCGTGTTCCGCAAGGGCGCCGAGGGGGGCCGCGTGGTGCCCATCGACAAGGGCGCCGACAAGGAATGGATGGTGCCCGCTGGCGCCACCGGCGACGCCAAGGACGGCGAGCTGGTCGAGGCCGAACAGACCGGCCCCAAGGCGCGCATGGGTCTGCCGAGAGCGCGGATCGTCGCCCGGCTGGGCGATCCCACCGCGCCGCGTGCCGTCTCGCTCATCGCCATTCACCAGCACGGCATTCCGGACGAATTTCCCGACGAGGTGATCGCCGAGGCTGACGCGATGAAGCCCGCGGGGCTCAAGGGGCGCGAAGACCTGCGGCACCTGCCGCTCGTCACCATCGACCCGGCCGACGCGCGCGACCACGACGACGCCGTCTATGCCCATGCGGACGAGAGCCCCAACAACCCGGGCGGCTTCGTGATCTGGGTCGCCATCGCCGATGTCGCGCATTACGTCACCCCGGGCTCGGCGCTCGACCGCGAGGCGCGCAAGCGCGGCAATTCGAGCTATTTCCCCGACCGGGTGGTGCCGATG
>JAGRMP010000183.1:1461-1602 GCA_020441225.1 Maritimibacter sp.
CCGACCGGCTGTCGGGCGATCTGTGTTCGCTGCACGAAGGTGTGCCGCGCGCCTGTCTCGCGGCGCGGATCGTGATCGACGCCCAGGGTCAGAAGAAGAGCCATTCCTTCATCCGGGGCCTGATGAAATCCGTCGCCTCGC
>JAGRMP010000183.1:1619-7397 GCA_020441225.1 Maritimibacter sp.
AACTACACCGAGGTGCAGACGGCGCGGGACGGGGCGCCCAACGAGACATGCGCGCCGCTCATGGAGAGCGTAATCGACCCGCTCTATAGAGCCTATTCCGCCCTGAAACGCGCCCGCGAGGCGCGCCAGCCGCTCGATCTCGACCTGCCGGAACGCAAGATCGTGCTGTCCGACGACGGCAAGGTGGAAAGCGTGCGCTTCGCCGAACGGTTCGACGCGCACCGGCTGATCGAAGAGATGATGGTGCTCGCCAACGTCGCCGCGGCGGAGGAGCTGAACCGGCTCAAACGGCCGCTCCTGTTCCGGGTCCACGAAGAACCAAGCCCGGAAAAACTCGACGCGCTGCGCGAGGTCGCCCAGGCGTCCGGGTTCACCCTCGCCAAGGGCCAGGTGCTCAAGACCCGGCATCTCAACCAGCTTCTCGCCCAGGCCGAGGGCAGCGAGTTCGACGAGCTCATCAACATCACCACGCTCAGGTCGATGACCCAGGCCTATTACAGCCCCGAGAACTTCGCCCATTTCGGCCTCGCGCTGCGCGATTACGCACATTTCACCTCGCCGATCCGGCGGTACTCCGATCTCATCGTGCACCGGGCGCTGATCTCGGGCCATGGCTGGGGCAAGGACGGGCTGTCGGCCGAAGACATCGACCAGCTCGAAGCCACCGCACAGCATATCTCCGAAACCGAGCGCCGCTCGATGGCCGCCGAGCGCGACACCACCGACCGCTACCTCGCCGCCTATCTCGCGGAGCGGGTCGGCAACGAGTTTCCCGGCCGGATCGCCGGCATCCAGCGCTTCGGCGCTTTCGTCAAGCTCGACGAGACCGGCGCCGACGGGCTGGTGCCCGTGTCCTCCATCGGCGCCGAGTATTTCCGCTACGACGGCACCGACCAGACGCTGACCGGCGAGCGCTCGGGCCTCGTGCTCTCGGTCGGGCAGCGGGTGCTCACACGGCTCGCCGAAGCGGTCCCGGTGACCGGCGGATTGATGCTCGAATTGCTCGAGGTCGATGGCAAGGGTCTTGCGGGCACCGGGCGGGGCGCGCGAAAAGGTGGTGGTCCGGTCGCGCGCAAGCGCGGCCAGTCGCGGCGGAAATCGGAAAAGGTTTCGAAATCCGTCCGGCGGCGACGCAAGTAGCGGCCATGGGTCGAAACGTCGCGGCTGGTTCTTTGCCGATTACCGAGTTCAAAGGTGTATTTCGGCCATCGGAAACACAGGTATCCTTGGACGACCGCCAGGGATCCAAGAACCACCCGATGCGCCCGCCGAACTTGAAGGCAATGGGGATATGCCCATGACCGAAAAGATGATTTCGATCCAACCCGAGACGTCTGATGATTTCGAGAGTTGGGTCGCAGGTGTTTTGAGGGAACGCGCCTTTGAAAAGCTGATCCGCGCGGATGTGTTCCGCCGGGTGATGACAGATGTACCATTCCTGCCCGATGTCCTCGAACGCCAGGCCAACCAGAAAGAGTTCAACCTCCCGATCGAGGAATATCTCGCCATCGCCGCCTCGGATGAGCGGATCCGCAATGGCCGGCAGATGCTGCGGACCCACCGCGATCTGTTCAACACCGTCGAACAGGCGTTCGGGGTTGAGCCGGAAGCGATCGCGGCGATCTGGGGGCTCGAGACCGGTTACGGGGTGGTCATGGGCGACATTCCGGTCATCCCGGCGCTCGCCACGCTCGCCTTTGCCGGTCGGCGCGCTGCCTATTTCGAGGCCGAGCTGTTCTCGGCCCTTCGACTGGTGCAGCTCGGCCAGATCTCCGTGGACCGGCTCCGGGGCTCGTGGTCCGGCGCGATTGGACATGGACAGTTCATGCCCTCCGCCGTGCTCGAATTCGGTGTCGATCTCGATGGTGACGGCGCCACCGATCTGTGCGGTGCAGACCCGACCGACGCGCTCGCCTCGGTCGCCAACTACCTCAAGAAACACGGCTGGCGCAAAGGTCAGCCCTGGGGGATCGAAGTGCGTCTGCCGCCCCGGTTCGACCATGCGCTGACCGGGCTCGACCAGACCCTGCCGGCGAAGGAATGGTCGGCCAGCGGGGTTGAAACCATGGATGGCGGGCAGTTGCCCGATTACGGTGCCTGTTCGATCCTGCTTCCCGCGGGCGCCGGCGGCGCGGCGCTGTTGACGACAGGAAATTTCCACGTCCTGTTGCGCTACAACAGGGCGGTGGCCTACGCGATCGGGGTCGGCCATCTCGCCGACCGGCTGTCCGGCGGCAAGCCCTTCGTCGCCGGCTGGCCAAAGGACGAACGAGTCCTGACGAGCGGCGACATCAGCGAGGCACAATACCTGCTATCGCAATACGGCTACGACACGCTCGGGATCGACGGGATGATCGGCCCCAACACCACCCGGGCTGCGCGCGCGTTCCAGGCCGCAAACGGGTTGGTTGCCGACGGCTATCTCGGCGCGGCCCTGCTCGACGTGCTGCGCGGGAAACGGCGCTGAGCTCAGCCGTTCCGCGCCTGGCGCAGCGCCTCCAGATCGGCGAGCGATAGCCCGGTCAGATTTGCACAGACCCGGTCGGCGCCAGAGAAATCCTGGTCGTCGGTATAGACCGAGGGCGTAATCACTGTGGCCAGCCCCGCCCCGCGTGCCGATTTCAGCCCGTTGACGCTGTCTTCGAACGCAATGCAGGCCGCGGGCCCCAGCCCGAGCCGCGTGAGCGCCAGTTCGAAGACATCCGGCGCCGGTTTCTTCGCAGCCACCTCGTCGCCCGCCGCGATCACGTCGAACACCGCCTCCGGCTCTGCCTGCCAGCAGCAGCGGGTGAGCGCGGCGACGTTGGGCAGGTTGGTGGTGGTGGCGACGGCGACCTTCAACCCCGCGGCCCGCGCGCGGTCGATCAGTGCTGCCACCCCCGGGCGCAGTGCGAGGTCCCCCGCGGCCAGGATCTCGGCGTAATGCCCGGTCTTGTCCCGGTGCAATGCGGCGATCTCCTCGGCGGCAAGCCGGGGCGCACCGGGCGGCAGGCTGTCCTGCCAGGCCCGCATCCGCTCCTTGCCGCCGGTGGTGTTCAGAAGCCAGCGATAGTCCGCCATCGACCAGTGCCAGCCGACCCCATGCGCGGCAAAGGTCCGGTTGAACGCCTCCCGATGCGCCTCTTCGGTCTCGGCAAGCGTGCCGTCGACGTCGAAGATCAACGCCCTGAGTTTCATCGCGGCGCCATCATGCGGTCGGGGCGGGGTCCGCCAGGCTGTCGACGATCGGGCCCAGCGCCGCGAAATCGTCGAAGCGGAAGTCATGCGGCAGGCCTTCGATTGCCTTCTTGCGGTAGCCCTGCGAATAGATCGCAAAGCGCACGGCGGCGGCGAGCGCCACCTCTGCATCGACCTCACTGTCGCCGACATAGAGCCGCGGGCCGATCCCGAGCCGGTCGAAGGCCAGGATCAGCGGTGCGGGATGCGGCTTTTTCTCCGGCAGCGAGTCGCCCCCGACCACCACGTCGAAATACCGCTCGAGCCCCAGCAGGTTGAGCACCAGCCGCGCCGGTTCCTCGGGCTTGTTGGTGCAGACCCCGAGCCGGTGGCCGTCCGCCTTGAGCTTTTCCAAGAGCGCGGGCACGCCCGGCATCGGCCGGCTGTCGTCGGCGGGAGCGGCGTTGTAGAAGTCCCTCACCTCGTCGTAGAGCCGCTCGAAATGGTGGCTCGGAATCGACCGCGCCCGCATCACCCGTTCCACCAGCTTCGGCAGGCCGTTGCCGATGAACGAGGTCACCGTGGCGAGGTCGAGCGGCGCGTAGCCCTCGTCCGCCAGCATCCGGTTGGCGGCCGCCATCAGGTCCGGCGCAGAATCGACCAGCGTCCCGTCGAGGTCGAAGACGATGTTCATGGCCTTACGCTTTCCACTTGATCGAGCAGCCCATCGAGGCGACCTGATCCGCCGGACCCTTACCGGTCTCGGCCACCTGTTTCATCGCTTCGAACAGATCGCGCCTCAGATCGGCCGGTCCGGCCTCCTTGCGCGAGGCGTCGAGGCGGCCGCGGTATTGCAGCTCGCCGGCGGCGTTGTAGCCGAAAAAGTCGGGCGTACAGACGGCATCGTAGGCCTTCGCCACGCCCTGGGTCTCGTCATAGAGATACGGAAAGCTGAAGCCCTGCTTTTCGGCAAGCTCGACCATCTTGTCGGGCGCATCCGCCGGATAGGCCTCGACATCGTTGGCGCTGATCGCAACCACGCCGATCCCCAGATCCTGCAGCTCTTTCGCGTCGCGCACGATCCGGTCGATCACCGCCATCACGTAGGGGCAATGGTTGCAGATGAACATCACCAGCGTGCCGTTTTCGCCTTGCACGTCGGCGAGGGCGACGGACTTGCCGGTCGCGGGTTCGGGCAGGGTGAAATCCTTGATCGGGGCGCCGAAATCGCAGACGGGAGGTATCTCAGCCATATTCTTTCCTTTCCGATTGTCTCAGGCAGGGACGAAACGATAAGCGCCGTCAAAGCGCTCGACCCGTCCGACGCCGCCGCCGGGCAGGTGAAAGCCCACCATCGGCATCGCGTCGGTGGCGAGCTGGTCGAGGAGCCCCGTGCGCACCGCGGCAGCCGCCTGCTGGTCGCTGTCGGCGCCGATCGGCCAGTCCGGGTGGGCAAAGGCAGTGTGGTCGTTGATCAGCGCATCGCCCACGATCATCGCGCTGTCGCCGCCGTCGGCGAGGGCAAAGCTCATGTGACCCGGCGAATGGCCAAAGGTGCCGCGCGCGATCACGCCGGGCAGCACCTCGGCGCCGTCCTCGAAGAAGCTGAAGCGCTCGGCGACGAGGTCGAGCCGCCGCTTGGCACCGGCGGCCATCGGCACGCGATCCTCGGAAATCGTGTCTATCGTTGCCGGATCGGCCCAGTAATCGAACTCGACCCGGCCCATCATGTGCTGGGCGTTGGAAAAGAACGCTTCGTCGAAATCGTCGAGCACACCCCAGAGATGGTCGGCGTGCCCATGGGTAAAGACCACATGCGTCACGTCCTCCGAGGCGACGCCCAGCGCGTCCAGCGCCTGCGGGAGATCGCCCACGGTGTCGAGAAACCCCATGCCGGATCCGGCGTCGAACAGGATCACCCGGTCGTCGTGGCGGACCAGGGTCACATTGCATTCGGGCGTGAGCGCCGCGTCGCGCGCCATGCCCCGCGATTCGAGGAACGCGGCGAGCTCTTCCTGCGGCATCGGCGCGAACATGAAATCGGCCGGTTGTGTGAGGTAACCGTCCGACAGCGTGGTCACCTCCATGCCGCCGACGGTGAAGCTCGTGCCGGCCCAGGCCCGACGCGGGACGAGCGCTGCGGCGCCAAAGCCTGCCGCAGCCCCCGATACGAACGTGCGGCGCGAGATCCGCATCATTCGGCCGCCTGCAGGCCGCGTCCGAGCACTTTCGACAGGGCCGCGAGCAGCCGGGCGACGTTTTCCTCGCGCGCGGTCTCGCCCATGAGGCCGATCCGCCAGACCTTGCCGGCAAAGGGGCCGAGGCCCGCGCCGATCTCGATCCCGTGCTCAGTGAGCAATTTGCCGCGGGTCGCGGCATCGTCCACGCCCTCAGGCACCCAGACCGAGTTGAGCTGCGGCAACCGGTGCGGCGCATCGACCACGAAGCTCAGCTCCAGCCCCTGCAGCCCGCGGGCGAGCTGTTCATGCGCCGCCTTGTGCCGCGCCCAAGAGGCTTCGAGCCCTTCGTTCTGCAACCGCCGCAGCCCTTCATGCAGCCCGTAGAGCGCGTTGACCGGCGCGGTGTGGTGGTAGGAGCGCGCCCCGCCGCCGCCACCCGACT
>JAGRMP010000183.1:7438-11202 GCA_020441225.1 Maritimibacter sp.
TCTGCACCTTGGTCTTGCGCCCTTCGACCACGTCGATGGCCCGCTGCGACAGCGTGAAAGGGGCCAATCCGGGCGGAACAGAGAGACATTTCTGGGTACCGGAGTAAGTGATGTCCACGCCCCAGTCGTCGACCAGAACCGGCACGCCGCCCAAGCCCGTAACGGTGTCCATCAGGCTCAGCATGCCGGCATCCGACGCCATCCTGGCGAGCGTCGCGGCATCCGATTCCGCGCCCGTCGAGGTTTCGGCATGGACGAAGCCCAGCACCTTGGCTTCCGGATGGGCCTTGATCGCTTCCGCCACCTTGTCGCGGTCGATCGGCTTGCCCCAATCGGTCTCGACCAGCACCAGCTTTGCGCCGCAGCGGCCCACGATGTCGGCCATCCGCCCGCCGAACACCCCGTTCTGGGCGATGATCGCGGTGTCGCCCGGCTCCAGCACGTTCACCAGCCCCGATTCCATCGCCAGCGAGGCCGGGGCCGAGATCGGGAAGGTCACCGCGTTCTTGGTCTGGAAGGCATAACGCAGGAGGTCCTTGACCTCCTCCATCATCGCCTGAAAGGCCGGGTCGAGATGGCCGATGGTGGTCTGCGCGCCGGCGGCCAGCACCTCGGGCGCGACGTTCGAGGGGCCGGGGCCCATGAGCAGGCGCTCGGGCGCCTTGAAAGCTTCGGTCATGTCTCTCCTCCGGGGACGGATCGGTTTGGCCGCGTGGGCGGGACGAAACTCAGGCGGCTGCCTTGAGCGCCGCTTCCGCCGCCGCGCGGATGGCCCGGATATTCTCGCCATAGGGCGCGGGATTGTCCACCGAACCGCCCCGGAAAACCGCCGATCCGGCGACGAAACAATCCGCGCCCGCCTCGGCCAGCGCGCCGACGGTGTTCGGATCCACCCCGCCGTCCACCTGAATATGGATCTCGCGGTCGCCGATCATCCGGCGCAGCTCGGCCACCTTGGCGACGGAGGAGGGGATGAACTTCTGCCCGCCGAACCCGGGGTTCACGCTCATCACCAGCACCATGTCGACGAGGTCGAGCACCTCGGCGATGGCCGCGGCGGGCGTGCCGGGATTGAGACTGATCCCCACCATCTTGCCCGTCGCCTTGATCGCCTGCAGCGTGCGGTGCGGGTGCGGCCCGGCCTCCCAATGCGCGGTAATCATGTCGGCCCCCGCCTCGGCATAGGCGTCGATATAGGGGTCGACCGGCGCGATCATCAGGTGCACGTCCATGAAGGTCTTCACGTGCGGGCGAAAGGCCTTCACCGCGGGCGGGCCGAAGGTCAGGTTGGGCACGAAATGCCCGTCCATCACGTCGACATGCACCCAGTCGGCGCCCTGGGCCTCGATGGCCTGGATCTCCTGGCCGAAGTTGGCGAAATCCGCCGAAAGGATCGACGGCGCGATCTTGATGGAACGGTCGAACGACATGTTGTGCCTCCCTGGATTGGCTCCGGGCCGAAGCTATCCCCCGGCCCGGGTCTTGTCACCTTGTCACGCGGCGGCGACGCCGAGCTTGTCACGCCAGCCCGGGTAGAGCTGGTCGGCGTCCCCGGTGAAGCTCTCGAAGGCGCGGGCAAACTCCCTGTGTTCCCGGGCGAAGGCGACCGGATCGGCGCCCTCTTTCCAGCATTGCTCGGCCTGGCGCAACGAGGTCGCGCCCGCGGCAGCGCCGTCGATATGGCCGAAGGAACCGCCGCCCGCGGTCATGATCAGGTTGGAATGGCCGAGGTTGGCGAAGAAACCCGGCATCCTCAGCGCGTTCATCCCGCCCGAGATGATCGGGGTGGTCGGGTTCATGCCCAGCCATTCCTGGTGGTAGTAGGGCCCTTTCACCGAATCCTCGGTGATCTGGTGGGCGATGATCGTGTCCGACCCTTCGCCTTCCATCTTGCCGTAGCCCATGGTGCCGACGTGGATACCGCTCGCGCCCTGCAGACGCGCCATCTTGGCCAGCACGAAAGCGGTGTAACCGCGCTTGGCGCTGGGCGAGGTGACGGCACCGTGGCCGGCGCGGTGGTAATGCAGGTATTGCTTGGGGAAGTGCCGCCGCGCGGTGGTGATCGCCTGCGGACCGGCGACATAGCCGTCGACCAGGAAGGCCACGTGATCGGCATCGGGCCCGAACACGTCGAGGATGTATTCGCCGCGCGCGATGGTCTCGCGGTAATCGTCGGCGGTGATGTTCCACGAAAACAGTTTGGCCTGCCCGGTCTTGTCCTGCGCGCGCTTCATCGCGTCGGCGACAAGGCGAACGGTCTCCTTGAACGGCGCGAACACCTGGTTGCCCTGGGGTTCGTCGTTCTTGATGAAATCGCCGCCGAGCCAGAAATCGTAGCAGGCATCGGCGAAGGGCCGCGGCCGCAGGCCGAGCTTGGGCTTGATGATGGTGCCGACGATGAAACCGCCGTTCACCACCGGACGGTCGAGCACGCGCCACAGATCGGAAATGGTCGTCGACGGGCCGTCGAACAGGCGCAGGTAGGCGGGCGGCACGTAGAAATCATGCATCTTGGCATGTTCCACGTCGCCCATGCCCTGGTTGTTGCCGATGGTGAGGGTAAGGAAACTCGCCAGCATCGCCCGGCCGTCGATCATGTTGCGGTCAAAGAGGTCGACCGGATAGGCGATTTTCATCAGCTCCTTGTCGGGGTCGATCTCGTAGACCAGCGCATCCACCCCGCGGGTGAAATCGTCGGTCGTCGAGACCTCGACATTGGTGCCGGTCGAGCTTTCGGCGGCAAAGTGGGCCGCGGTCTCGAGGTAGCCATACCCCGACTTCGGCTTCATGTGGTAAGCGACGAGCACGTGGCGCCCGCCGGCGATAAGACCTTCTTCGGTCAGCGAAAGGTCGGCATAGCGGTCTGATTGGTCCATTTCGGTCTCCGGATCCAGATTGTGTTCGCGCTAGAGGGGCGCCCGGACAGGCCGGGCGCTTTCCCGGGGCTTACGGGTCGAGCGAACCCTCGGCGTAGCGTTTGGCCATGTCGTCGAGGTCGATCGGCTTGATCTTGGCCGCCTGACCGGCGGTGCCGAAACGCTCGAACCGATCGATGCAGAGCTTTTCCATCTCGTCCATTGCGGGGATCAGGAACTTGCGCGGGTCGAACTCGGTCGGCTTGTCCTTCGCCACCTTGCGGAACTGGCCGGTCAGCGCCATCCGGTTGTCGGTGTCGATGTTGACCTTGCGCACGCCCGACTTGATGCCGCGCTCGATCTCTTCGACCGGCACGCCGTAGGTCTGCGCCATCTCGCCGCCGTTCTCGTTGATGAGGTCCTGCAGGTATTGCGGCACGCTGGACGAGCCGTGCATGACCAGGTGCACGTTCGGGATCCTGGCGTGGATCTCTTCGATGCGCTTGATGGCCAGCGTCTCGCCCGTGGGTTTCGACGAGAACTTGTAGGCGCCGTGCGAGGTGCCGCAGGCAATCGCCAGCGCATCGACCTTGGTGAGGCGCACGAATTCGGCGGCCTCGTCGGGGTCGGTCAGGAGCTGGTCGTGGCTCAGCTTGCCCTCGGCGCCCGAGCCGTCTTCCTTGGCGGCCTCGCCGGTTTCCAGCGAGCCGAGTACGCCCAGCTCCCCCTCGACCGAAGCGCCGACCCAATGCGCCATTTCGGCGACCGCCTTGGTGATCGCGACGTTGTAGTCCCAATCCGCCGGCGTCTTCATGTCGGCCTTGAGCGAGCCGTCCATCATGACGGAGGTAAACCCGTGCTTGATCGCCGAGATGCAGGTGGCCTCGTTGTTGCCGTGGTCCTGATGCA
>JAGRMP010000184.1:0-1748 GCA_020441225.1 Maritimibacter sp.
TCGTCACCTTCTACCTGCTGCACGATTGGGACCGCATGGTCGCCGCCATCGACACCCTGCTGCCCCGCGACCACGACCCGAGGATCCGCATGATCGCCCGCGACATCGACCGCACGCTTGCAAGCTTCGTGCGCGGCCAGGGCACCGTCTGCCTGATCCTCGGCGCCTTCTACGCCATCGCGCTGATGATCATCGGGCTGCAGTTCGGCATGGTCATCGGGGTGACGGCGGGGCTTTTGACCTTCATCCCCTATGTCGGCGCGCTGGTGGGCGGCGCGCTTTCGATCGGGCTCGCGCTGTTCCAGTTCTGGGGCGAATGGTGGATGATCGGCGCGGTCGCCATCGTCTTTTTCTTCGGCCAGTTCATCGAGGGCAACGTGCTGTCGCCCAACCTCGTCGGCCAGTCGGTCGGGCTGCACCCGGTCTGGCTGATCTTCGCGCTGTCCGCCTTCGGCTCGATGTTCGGCTTCGTCGGCATGCTGGTGGGCGTGCCGGTGGCGGCGGTGATCGGCGTGGTGGTGCGGTTCTTCCTCGACCGCTACCGCGAGGGGCTGCTCTACCGGGGCCTCACCGGCGGCCACGCAGACAATCCGACCCAGCGCCCGGCGGTGTTCGAAGACACCCCCGACCCACATAATCAACCCGGCGCCGGGCCGCGGGACGGGGAAGAAGGACCCGCCTGAGATGACCCGGCAACTGGCGTTCGACCTTCCCCACCGCGAGGCCCGGGGGCGTGGCGACTTCTTCGTCTCCGAGAGCAATCGCGCCGCGCTCGCCGCAATCGAGGGCTGGCGCGACTGGCCCGGCGGCAAGCTCCTGCTCACCGGCCCGGAAGGCGCGGGCAAGAGCCACCTGGTCCAGGTCTGGGCCGACCGCGCCGGGGCGGAAGTGCTCGCCGCCGACAGGCTCGCTGACACCGATCCCGCCGCTCTTGCCGGACGCCGGGTGGCGGTCGAAGACGCCGACCGGCTCGCGGGCGACCGCGCGGGCGAAGAGGCGCTGTTTCACCTGCACAACATCGTTCTCGCGGAGGGCGGCCAGCTCCTCGTGACCGCCCGCGACGCGCCCGCGCGCTGGGGGCTGGAGCTTCCCGATCTCGAAAGCCGGATGACGGGGGCCGGGCTCGCGCGGATCGAGCCGCCCGACGAAGCGCTCTTGGCGGCGGTGATCGTCAAGCTGTTCGCCGACCGCCAGCTCGAGGTCTCGCCCCGGGTGGTCAACTACCTGACCCTGCGCCTGGAACGCTCCTTCGCCGCGGCGCAGGAGATCGTCGCCCGGCTCGACGCCGCCGCCCTCGCCGCCGGTCGCAAGGTTAGTCCGGAGCTCGCCGCCGAGGTGCTGGCCGACAGCGCCCCGGACGGGACCGGGGAAACCGGCTGAACCGGCGCGGGGAAACGCCTTTCACAAAGGCGTTGAAAGCGATTTCACAAATCGCTTCCCCCCGGCGCGGCCATTGCTGGACTCCCCTCCCGGCGGGGCCTACCGTCAAGCCACGGTTACAAAAACACGCGATAGAAAAGCCATGACCAAGACCGACGCCCGCACCGACCCCGCCGCCGCCATGCCCGTGCCCGCCCGCCCGGCCATCGACCCCGATTTCCTCGAGGCCACCTTCCCTGCGCCGGTCGCATTGCCGCCCGAGGAGACCGAGGGCGCGGCGCGGTTCTTCAACCGCGAACTGAGCTGGCTCGGCTTCAACTGGCGGGTGCTGGAAGAGGCGGAAAACCCGCGCGTGCCGCTGCTCGAAC
>JAGRMP010000184.1:1800-2293 GCA_020441225.1 Maritimibacter sp.
CGCGTCGCCGGCCTGCGCGAGCTCGCGCGCGAGGGCAATACCACGCTCTCGATCGACGGCCGCACCCCGCCCGAACAGCTGCGCCTGATCCATGCCGACGCGCGCCAGCTCATGGCGCATCAGCAGGATGTTTTCGGCCAGCTCCAGCTCGAACTGCGCGACCGCGGCATCGTGCTGTGCAACCGCGACCTGCTCGACGATGACGATCTCGCCCATCTCGAGGACGTGTTCCTGCGCCGGGTCTTCCCGGTGCTGTCGCCGCTCGCGGTCGACCGGCGCATCCCTTCCCCTTCATCCCCAACACCGGTTTCGCCCTGGCGCTGGAGCTGACCCGCGGCGAGGACCGTCGCCGGCTGCAGGCGCTGCTTCCGATCCCGAACCAGATCGACCGCTTCGTGCGGTTGCCCGCCGAACCGGGCCAGGCCCGGTTCCTGCCGCTCGAAGACCTGCTGCTTCTGTTCATCGGCAAGCTGTTCCCCGGCTACACGCTCAC
>JAGRMP010000184.1:2348-2732 GCA_020441225.1 Maritimibacter sp.
GAGGACCTGGTGCGCGAATTCGAGACCGCGTTGAAGCGGCGGCGCCGGGGCGAGGTGATCCGCCTGCAGATCAGCGCCGGCGCGCCCGAGAACCTCGCCGAGATGATCCGCCGCGAACTGCACGTCAATGCCGATGAGGTGGTCGAGGTCGCGGGGCTGATCGGCAAGGCCGATCTCGGCGAGCTGGTGCTCGACGAACGCTCCGATCTGCTCTGGCCCAATTACACGCCGCGGGTGCCCGAACGGGTCGAAGACCACAACGGCGACATGTTCGCGGCGATCCGCCAGAAGGACCTGCTGCTGCACCATCCCTACGAGACCTTCGACCTGGTGGTGCGCTTCCTCGAACAGGCAGCGCTCGATCCGGACGTGGTGGCGATCAAG
>JAGRMP010000690.1 GCA_020441225.1 Maritimibacter sp.
TCAAACTTGCAGTTGGTGAAGCAGGTGAAGGCAAGCTGACGAGTTCCATCTCGGAGGCGTTCATCCAGTTTTGTTACATGTATGATCCGGATACGAATCGGTATTCTGCGGACGCCAAGCGGTTATTGGCCTTTGGTGGGGCAGCATTTGCGTTACTTCTGGTAGGTTCCACGGCTCCGTTCTGGTTCAACCGTTCGTCGGGTTCGGGTGCGGCAAAAGCGCCCACTGATGAGGTTGAGACGGACAGTTCCGACGAAAACTCCTAAACTAATTAACTCCAAATTTAATTTTACCGTTCCAACGGAAAATACTGAGTAAGACTCATGGCCAACTCTTTGTTTCCAACATTATTAGCGACAGACCGAGAGGGAACGTTCTGGTTTCCGCCCCAAGCGTCTACGTTTGCTCAAGAGACCGATTCGTTGTTCATGTACATTTTGTACATCTCGATCGTTTTTTTCGTGCTTGTCGTGGCTGCGATGGTCATGTTCATGTTCAAGTATCGCAGACGCCCTGGCTACAAAGGTGACTCCACCGCATTGCACAATAACGCGTTGGAAATCACTTGGACGGTCATCCCAACTCTGATTGTCTGTTGGATATTCGCGCGTGGGGTGTATGGCTACATGGACATGATGCGTCCACCGGCGGAGACGATTGACATTAATGTGGAGGCCAGTCAGTGGAACTGGTTGTTCGAATATCCCAATGGCGCGAAGAGTGGCGAATTACACGTTCCCATCGATCGTGCAGTGCGTTTGCGGATGCGTTCGAAAGATGTGATTCACAGCTTCTTCGTTCCGGCATTCCGTGCGAAAACGGACATCGTTCCTGGCCGCGTGAACATCATGTGGTTCCAGCCGATTTTGGAAGGCAAGTATCCGCTCTATTGCACCGAGTACTGTGGTGATAAGCACAGTGAAATGTTGGCGGACGTGTTCGTTCATCAGCAAGCGGAGTTCGACTCCTGGTTGGCGGAAGCGGCCAAGCCGCCCACGGCCCCCGTTGAGCATGGCAAGTGGTTGTACGAGCGAGTGGGCTGCAAGTCGTGCCACTCTATCGAACCGGGCAAGGTTGTCGTTGGACCAAGCTTTGCTGGATCCTACGGCAGCACCTTTACCAGTACTTCGGGCAAAACCATCAAAGTCGATGAAAATTACATTCGCGAATCGATCTTAGTACCGCAGGCCGAAATGCGGGTTGAGTTTGCGAAGGCTTCGCAGATGCCGTCGTTCCAAGGTAAGCTCAAGGAAGATGAGATTACGGCATTGACCGCATTCATCGAGGCTTTGCAAGATGGACAACTTACCGATGAAGAACTGACTGCTGAGCCCAAGGCGGAATCCGACGCTGAAGACGCGACGAAGCCGGAAGCCGAGTCGAGTGTTTCCGGTACGGAATCGAAATCCGACCAGGAAGCTGAAACTCCGAAGGCCGAGTAGTGGCCTGCCGGTTTACCAAACAAATCAAATCTGCATTAATCCCAACGAGTTCGTTGAACTGACAAAGGACATGGAGCGATGAGCGCCGCAGCTGCGACACATTCGCAAAAAGAGA
>JAGRMP010000185.1:0-1093 GCA_020441225.1 Maritimibacter sp.
GCATCTTGCCCGAAAGCGCCGTCTGGTAGCCCGCCCGGCGCAGGTGGTGGGCATAGGTCGGCATGGCGGCGGAGAGCTCGGCGGCATTGTCGTAGACCCCGGTCCGCGACGGCAGTTGCCCGGTCATGAAGCTCGCCCGGGACGGCCCGCAGAGCGGGCTCGCGCAATAGCTGTGGGTGTAGCGCGCCGAGCGGGCGGCGAAGCGCTTGAGGTTGGGTGCATGCAGCCAGTCGGCGGGGCCGTCGGGGAACAGGGTGCCGGAGAGCTGGTCGACCATCAGGACGAGGATGTTGGGCTGGGTCACGGGGCCTCTCCTGTGGTCATGGTGTGCGGTGCGCCGGCGGCGATCAGCGTCCCGGCCAGCGCGATCACCCGCGCCGAGGCCTGCGGACCGTCGGGCGCATCGCCCAGCGCGTGGCGGATGTAGAGCCCGTCGATCATCGAGGCGAGCGTCCAGGCGATGTCGGGCGCCTGCGCGCCCGCAAGCGGGCGCAGCGCATGGGTCAGGTTCGAGCCCAGCCGCGCCTGGTAGATCCCGAGCAGCCGCCGCGCGCCGGGGTCGGACTGGGCGTGAACGTAGAAACTGAGCCAGGCGGCGATTACGGCGGGCTCGAAATTGTCCGGCCCGAAGCTCGCGCGGATGATCCCGGCGAGGCGGTCGAGCGGGGTGGCGGCGCGGGCCAGTTCCGCGCGCACCGAGGCGCCGTAGAGCCCCAGGATATGGCGCATCGCCGCAAACAGCAGGTCTTCCTTGCCGCCGAAATAATGATGTGCCAGCCCCGGCGAGACACCGGCCCGCCGGGCGATCCGCGCGACGGTCACGTCGAGCGAGCCCGTGACGCCGACCTCGGCAATCGTGGCTTTCACCAGCGCGTCGCGCCGTATAGGCTCCATCCCAAGTTTCGGCATCGAAGCTCCTTTCGCAGGGGACAGGGTGCCCGAGACTTGATTGACTCGTCAATCAATAAAAAACGACAGCTCAACAGGGAGTTTCACATGACCCTCAAGACCACCGTCGCCGCGCTCGCGGTTTTGGCCGCCGCCCCGGCTTTCGCCCAATGCGAGAGCGTCACCTTCTCCGACGTCGGCTGGA
>JAGRMP010000185.1:1177-4761 GCA_020441225.1 Maritimibacter sp.
CTGTCGGTGCCGGTCACCTACACCTCGCTTGCCGAGGGCGATATCGACGTGTTCCTCGGCAACTGGATGCCGACGATGGAGGCCGACATCGCCTCCTACCGCGAGGCGGGCACCGTCGACACCGTGCGCGAGAACCTCGAAGGCGCGAAATACACCCTCGCGGTCAACAAGGCGGCGATGGATCTCGGCATCGCCGATTTCGCCGATATCGCCGCGCAGAAAGACGCGCTCGAAGGCAAGATCTACGGCATCGAGCCGGGCAACGACGGCAACCGGCTGATCATGGACATGATCGCCGAGGGCGCCTTCGGCCTCGACGGCTTCGAAGTGGTCGAAAGCTCGGAAGCGGGCATGCTGGCGCAGGTCGCCCGCGCCGACGACCGCGGCGAGCCGATCGTCTTCCTCGGCTGGGAACCGCACCCGATGAACGCCAATTTCGAGATGGGCTACCTCGCGGGCGGCGACGACTGGTTCGGCCCCGATTTCGGCGGCGCGACGGTCTACACCAACACCCGCGCGGGCTATGTCGACGAATGCGCCAATGTCGGCGTGCTGCTCTCGAACCTCAAGTTCAGCCTCGCGATGGAAAACGAGATCATGGGCGCGATCCTGAACGACGGCGCCGATCCGGCCGAGGCCGCCAAGACCTGGCTCGCCGCCAACCCCGACGCCTGGAAGCCCTGGGTCACGGGCGTGACCACGCTCGACGGCGGCAACGGCGAGGAAGCCGTCGCCGCGGCGCTCGGCATGTAAGCGACCGGCCCCTGCGTTTCGGCGCGGGGGCCTTCTGCCGCACACCGGCCCGGGAGGGACCATGCGTTCGTTCGACGACATCCGCGCCATCGCGGCGGAGCGCAAGGGCGGCGCGGCCGCGCTCGACGCGCTGCTCGCGCCCGATCCCGACGCGCCCGACATCGCCACGCTCTCCGATGACCGCATCCTCGCCACCATGGCGCGCTGCATCTTCCAGTCGGGCTTCAACTGGAAGGTGGTCGAGGCCAAGTGGCCGGGCTTCGAGGCCGGTTTCGACGGGTTCGATCCAGGCCGGGTCGCGCTCTATGGCGACGACGACCTCGACCGCCTGCTCGCCGACACCGGCGTGATTCGCAATGGCGCCAAGCTGTCGGCGGTGATCGAGAACGCTGGGTGGGTCACCCAGCTTGCCCGCGACCACGGCTCGGCGCGGGCCTTTTTCGCGGATTGGCCGGCCGACGACCAGGTCGGCCTCATGCAGGCGATGGCCAAGCGCGGCAGCCGGCTCGGCGGCAATACCGGCCAGTATGTGCTGCGTTTCATCGGCCGCGACAGCTTCATCCTGTCGCGCGACGTGGTCGCCCGGCTGACCGCCGAAGGGGTGATCGACGGCCCGGCCACCGGCAAGCGCGCCCAGGCCGCGATCCAGGCGGCGTTCAACACCTGGGCCGCCGAATCGGGCCGCAGCCTGCGGGAAATCTCGCGCACCCTGGCTTATTCCGTCTGATGCGGCGGTCTTCCACGGCCCACGCAAGCGGCTTGCCCGCCGCGAGCCGCGCTGGCAGGGTAGCGCCAACAGGGGAGCGGGCATGGACTGGCTGACAGACACCAAGATACCGATCGGCAAGACCGCCAAGCACGTGTTCGACTGGCTGCAGGACGTCGGCGGGCCGTTCTTCGACTGGCTGTCCTGGGTGCTCGAAACCCTGATCGACCTCATCCTGACGCTGCTCCAGACGCCCCTGCACGTGCCCGGCACGCTTGAGGACGGTACGCGGGGCTGGGTGCCGCTCTATCCCGAAGCCCTGCATCCCCTGCTCATCATCGCGCTGTTCGTCGGCCTGACCTGGGCGCTGCAACGCAACTGGAAGACCGCGCTCATGGTGCTCGCGGGTTTTCTCTTCATCCTCAACCAGGGGTACTGGGAGGAGACCACCGAAAGCCTCACGCTGGTGCTCTCGGCGGCCGTCGTCTGCATGGGCGTGGGCGTGCCGATCGGCATCGTCGCCGCGCACCGGCCCAGGCTCTACGCCTGGTTGCGGCCCCTGCTCGACCTGATGCAGACGCTGCCCACATTCGTCTACCTGATCCCGGCGATCGTGTTCTTCGGCATCGGCATGGTGCCCGGGCTGATCGCCACCGTGATCTTCGTGCTGCCCGCCCCGATCCGGCTCACCCATCTCGGCATCTCGCGCACCCCGCTCAGCCTGAAGGAAGCGGCGCAGGCCTTCGGCGCGACCCCGCGGCAATTGCTGTGGAAGGTGGAACTGCCCTGGGCGATGCCGCAGATCATGACCGGGCNACCAGACCATCATGCTGTCGCTCTCGATGGTGGTGATCGCGGCGCTCGTCGGCGCCGACGGGCTCGGCGTGCCGGTGGTGCGCGCGCTCAACTCGGTCAACACCGCGCTCGGGTTCGAAAGCGGTTTCATCATCGTCGTCGTGGCAATCATTCTCGACCGCATGCTCAGGGTGGAACGCAAATGACCGCGACCACGCAGGAGGCCACCGACGGCGGGCAGACCCGGGCGTTTCACGGACGCTGTCATTGCGGCGCGGTCCAGTTCGAGGTGCGGCTGTCGGACGGTATCGCGACCGCGCGGCGCTGCGACTGTTCGCTCTGCGCCCGGCGCGGCGCAGTCGCGGTCTCGGCGCCGCTCGACGGCATGACCTACCTTGCCGGGGAGGATCGGCTCACCCTCTACCAGTTCGGCACGATGACGGCGGAGCATTACTTCTGCCCGGTCTGCGGCATCTACACCCACCATCGCCGGCGCTCGAACCCGAACGAGATCGGCGTGAACCTCGCCTGTCTCGACGGCTGCACACCGTTCCTGCCCGAGGTGCCGGTGCGTGACGGGCAGCAGCACCCAAGCGATATCGGCGTCGCGCGAGATGCGGGGCGGCTGCTCTTCGTCGCCGAAGGCGGTGCGGCATGAGCGCTGTCATCTTCGACAAGGTCTCGATCGTCTTCGGCGACAAGCCCGAAAGCGCCCTGCCGGCGATGGATGCGGGGCACGACCGCGCCACGGTGCAGGAAGAGACGGGCCAGGTGCTCGGGGTCCACGATTGCTCGCTGGAGGTGGCCAAGGGCGAGATCCTCGTGCTCATGGGGCTCTCGGGGTCGGGCAAGTCGACGCTCCTGCGGGCGGTGAACGGGCTCAACCCGGTCGTGCGCGGGCAGGTGACGATCAATGACGGCGACTGGTCGGCGGACGTGGTGGGCGCCTCTGCCGCCGATCTGCTCCGCATCCGGCGCGAATGCGTCGCCATGGTGTTTCAGCAGTTCGGCCTCCTGCCCTGGCGCACGGTGCGCGACAATGTCGGGCTCGGGCTCGAGCTAGGCGGCATGTCGCGGGCGGCGCGGCGCGCGACGGTCGACGAAAAGCTCGCCATGGTCGGGCTCACCGACTGGGCCGACCGGATGGTCGCGGAGCTCTCGGGGGGGATGCAGCAGCGCGTCGGGCTGGCGCGCGCCTTTGCCACCGACGCGCCGATCCTGCTCATGGACGAGCCGTTTTCCGCGCTCGACCCGCTGATCCGCGCGCGGCTGCAGGACGAGCTGATCGACCTGCAAAAAACCCTCCGCCGCACCATCATCTTCGTCAGCC
>JAGRMP010000186.1 GCA_020441225.1 Maritimibacter sp.
TCGCCGAGGCGATGCTCGAAGGGCTGGACGAGAACGCCGTCGATTTCCGGCCCAATTACGACGGCCGGCTCGAAGAACCGGTGGTGCTGCCCGCGACCTTCCCGCACCTGCTCGCGAACGGGGCGGCCGGGATCGCGGTCGGCATGGCCACCAACATCCCGCCGCATAACATCGCCGAGCTGGTCGACGCCTGCCTGCATCTCATCAAGACGCCGGACGCGCGCGACGACACCCTCTTGAACTACATCCCCGGGCCCGACTTCCCCACCGGCGGGATCATCGTCGATGACCGCGAAACCATCGCGCAGGCCTACCGGACCGGGCGCGGCGGCTTTCGGCTGCGCGCGAAATGGGAGGTCGAGGACCTCGGCCGCGGTCAGTGGCAGATCGTGGTCACCGAGATCCCCTACCAGGTGCAGAAATCGAAGCTGATCGAGAAGATCGCCGAGGTGATCCAGACCAAGAAGGTGCCGATCCTGGCCGATGTCCGCGACGAGAGCGCCGAGGATATCCGCGTGGTGCTGGAGCCGCGGTCGAAGAATGTCGACCCCGAGGTGCTGATGGGGATGATGTTCCGCAATTCCGATCTGGAGACGCGGTTCAGCCTCAACATGAACGTGCTGATCGACGGGGTGACGCCCAAGGTCTGCTCGCTCAAGGAAGTGCTGCGCGCCTTCCTCGACTTCCGCCGCGAGGTGCTCGGGCGCCGGTCGCAGCACCGGATGGACCGGATCGACCACCGGCTGGAGGTGCTCGAAGGCTTCATCATCGCCTTCCTCAACCTCGACCGGGTGATCGACATCATCCGTTACGACGACGACCCCAAGGCGGCGCTGATGTACGAGGATTGGTCGCGGCCCCACCAGGCGACGATCAGGCGCGCCACCGACGAGCGCGACTATGTCTCGCCGCTCTTGGGCGTGGACACCGGCGCGCTGGAGCTCGTCGACGACCCCGAGGCGGTCGCGCGCGGCGTGCTGGAGGAAAGCGCCGAGGGCGGGCCGAAGATCCCGCGCCGCTACGCGGGCCGCTCCGAGGGGTTGTCGGACGTCCAGGCCGACGCGATCCTCAACATGCGGCTGCGCTCTCTGCGCCGTCTCGAAGAGCTTGAGCTGATCCGCGAACGCGACGCGTTGATGGAGGAGCGCGCCGGGCTCGAGGACCTGCTCGAGAGCGAAGAGCTCCAATGGGCAAAGATCGCCGACGAGCTCAAGGACGCAAAGAAGAAATTCGGCAAGGACTACGAGCACGGCGCCCGGCGCACGGTGATCGAGGAAGCCGCCGAGATCGAGGACGTGCCGCTCGAAGCGATGATCGAGCGCGAGCCGCTGACCGTTGTCTGTTCGCAGATGGGCTGGATCCGGGCGATGTCGGGCCATATCGATCTGACCCGCGAGCTCAAGTTCAAGGATGGCGACGGCCCGCGCTTCGCCTTTCATGCCGAGACCACGGACAAGATCCTGGTCTTCGCCGAGAACGGGCGTTTCTACACGCTGTCGGCCGCCAACCTGCCCGGTGGGCGGGGCATGGGCGAGCCGCTCCGGCTGATGGTGGACCTGCCCAACGAAGCCGGCATCGTCACCATGTTTGCCTATCGGCCCGGCGAGAGGCTGATCGTCGCGAGCGCCGAGGGCAACGGCTTCGTGGTCAGCACCGACGAGGTGGTGGCCCAGACCCGGGCCGGCAAGCAGGTGCTCAATGTCGGCGATGGTGTCGCGAAGATCTGCAAACCGGTGGCGGGCGATCACGTGGCCGTCGTGAGCCAGAACCGCAAGCTCCTGGTCTTCCCGCTTGCCGAGCTGCCGGAGATGACCCGCGGCAAGGGCGTGCGGCTGCAGAAATACAATGCGGCGCGCGGCAAGCAGGGTGTGCTGGAGCTCGACGGCGGGTTGTCCGACGTCACCACCTTCGACCTCGACAAAGGTCTGTCCTGGGCCGCGGCGGGCGACCGGACCCGTACCGAGGTGGACATGGGGCCGTGGATCGGAAAGCGCGCCTCTGTCGGAAAACTTCCGCCGCATGGCTTCCCGCGCGACAACCGGTTTACCGATCCGGACGTTTGAGGGGCGCTCCGCGCGGCCTGTTTCGCGATCCGGATTGGGCGGATTTACCTTTTGTTAACCATGTAACGATCTGTTTTTGATCGGAAATCAACCGCCTTCCATATCCAGAAATCCGGATTTCTGGATTTCGTTCGATACGCCGGATGCCAATCCAACCCACCATTCCATCGGATCGCTTCGCACCGCCGCACACGCGTACAGGCGCACAGGCCTAAAGCCGGTCGAGCAGCCCCAGGACCGTACCGGCCGCAGCGAACATGCCCCGGCGAAACGGCGCGAGCGGAAAGCGCGCGAGCGGCGCCCGCATCGCATCGGGGAAGGGCCGCCCCGGCGCCCGCCCGCGGATCAGGTCCGCCGCCAGCGCACCCGCGTAGCTGCCCATCGCCACGCCGTTGCCGTGATAGGCAAGCGCCGTCCAGGCGCCGTCCATCCCCGGGATCGGCCCGACATAGGGCGTGCCGCGCGCGGTCAGGGTGACCAGGCCCGACCAGTCATGCGCGATGCCCACCCCGGCCCAGGCGGGAAACATCGCGGCGAAATCCGTCCGGATCCGGCGCGATATCCGGGCCTCGGCCGCCGGGGTGGCGCGGTAGCCGCCGCGCATGCCGAACAGGAAACGCCCATCCGGCATCAGCCGGAAGTAATGCAGGAGCTGGCGGCTGTCATAGGCCATGAGATCCGAGGTCCAGCCCTGCGCCGCCTGTTCCTCCGGGCTCAGCGGACGGGTCACGATCACGCTCGATTGCACCGGCAGGAGCCGGCCCCCGAGCCAGGGCGGCAGGTCCTCCGACGAATAGCCGCCGGTTGCAACCAGCAGCCGGCCCGCGCGCAGACTGCCCGCTGGGGTGACCAGGCGGATCCGACCGCCCTCCTGTGCCAGCGAGACGACCGGCGCGCCCGCGCGGATATCGGCACCGGCCGCCACCGCCGCCCGCGCGAGCCCCTGGGCATAGGCCCCGGGGTCGAGCGCGAAGCCCCTGCGGATATGCAGCCCCCCATAGGTGCCAGCAGCGACCGCGCCGCGGTCCCGCAGCGCATCCCGCGACAGGACCTCCGAGGCGATCCCCCGCCGCGACAGGATCTCATGTTCATCCTTGAACGCAAGGACGGCACGCGGCCGGTGCGCCAGCACCAGCTCGCCGTCGGAATGCGTCGCGGCATCGATCCCGAACCGGTCGATCAGCCCGGCCACGAGGTCGATTGCCGCCATCTCGGCGGCGACCCAGGCGTCGTCCGCCCCCGCGCCATGGCGCCGCACCAGCGCGGTGTCGGAGACCCGGGCGCCGCCCAGGCAACAGAACCCGCCGTTGCGCCCCGAGGCGCCCCAGCCCGGGGCCTTTGCCTCCAGCACCGTGACCGTTTCGCCCGCCTCGGCGAGGTGGAGAGCCGCCGACAACCCGGTGTAGCCGGCGCCGATGACGGCGATGTCGGTGTCAAGGTCGCCCTCGACCCCGGGCCAGTCCGTATCGAGCCGCCAGGCGCAGCCCGCCCGGACCGTATCGCCGTAGGCCCGGGCCTCCCAGAGACGCTTCAAAGCCGCCCCCTCACAGCCGTCCCCGTCACAGCCGCCCCAGGTAGGTCCGATACTCGATCTGGCTGATCGCCGTGGTGAGCGTTTCGATCTCGTTCTGCCGCACCGCGGTGTAGATCGCGCAGAATTCTGGCCCGAACGTGTCCGCCGCGATCGCGGATTCCGCGAAAGCGTCGACCGCCGTGGCCCAATCGGCGGTCAGCGGATCGGCATGTTCGCCGTCGTCGTCGTCGAGCGGCGGCGGCAGGGGCAGGTCCGGGGTTTCGAGCCCGTAGAGTATGCCGCCGAGGATCGCGGTCAGCACCAGGTAGGGGTTGACGTCGGCGCCACTGATCCGGTGTTCGAGCCGGGCGCCCGGGCCGCTGGTCTCGGGCAGGCGGACCGCGGCGGCCCGGTTGTCGAGCCCCCAGTCCGGCGCATGGGGGGCAAAGGAATTGCGCTGGAACCGGCGGTAGGAATTCATATGCGGGGCAAAGATCGCCTGCAGGTCCTCCATCGTCGCCAGCGTGCCCGCGACCGCCTGTTTGAGCTTGTCCGAGGGGCCTTCGGTGCCGTCGTCGAAGATGTTGCGCCCCGCCGCATCCAGGAGCGACACATGCGCATGCATGCCGTTGCCGGGATAATCGGCATAGGGCTTGGCCATGAAGGTCGCGCCCATCTCGTGGCGCCGGGCGATATGGCGCACCAGCCGGCGGAAGACCAGCGCATCGTCCGCCGCCTTCAGCGCATCGTCGGTATGGTGGAAATTGATCTCGAACTGGCCGGGCCCGTATTCGGCGATCAGCGTGTCGGGCTCGAGCCCCTGGGCGATGGCGGCGTCGCGGATGTCGTCGAGGATCACCTGGGTGCGGTCGAGCACTTCGAGGTCGTAGTTCTGGAACTCGGGGCTGCGGTCTGGCGGTTCCGGCGCCTCCTCGCGGCCCTCGCGCGGCTGGTAGAGATAGAACTCGAGCTCGGTCGCCACCACCGGGGTGAGCCCCCGGGCGCGGAACCGGTCGAGCATGTTCTCGAGCTGGCGGCGCGAAGAATAGAAGGCGACATCGTCCTCGTCGTCATGCATCTCGACGATCACCTGCGCCACCTTCTGCCCCCGGGCCCAGGGGACCGGCTGGAGCGTGCCCGGCACCGGGTAGAGCCGCCCGTCGGGATCGCCGACGCTGATGCCGAGGCCGGTGGCCTCGACCTCCTCGCCGAGGATATTGGGCGCATAGGTCGAAAGCGGCAGCCGCACACCGCCCGCCGCGAGCTTGGCCTCGTCTTCGCCGGGCAGCCATTTGCCGCGCAGGATGGCGTTGATGTCGCAGAGCATCAGTTCAACCCGGTCAGGCCTCCCGTGAGTCTCACAGAAGGCGGTGTATTCGGCTAGAAAGTCGGTCATGGGATAGCTCTGTTTTCTTCGGCAATGCGCCGGGTGATCGCGCGTTTCGACAGCAGCGATGTGGTGATGACCCCGACCGTGACGATCCCGATCAGGATCGCCGACAGGGCATTGATCTCGGGGCTCACGCCCAGGCGCACGGCGGAGAAGATCTTGATCGGCAGGGTGGTGGACGAGGGTCCGGAGGTAAAGGAAGCGATCACCAGATCGTCGAGCGACAGGGTAAAGCCCAGGAGCCAGCCGGAGATGACGGCAGGCGCGATGATCGGGAGCGTCACGAGGCGGAAGGCCTCGAACCGGGTGCAGCCGAGATCGAGCGCCGCCTCTTCGAGCGACCGGTCGAAGGCCACGAGCCGCGAGGTCACCACCACCGCGACATAGGCCATCGAGAAGGTAGTGTGGGCAAGGATGATGGTCATGAGCCCGCGGTCGAGACCGATGGCAATGAACAGGAGCAGAAGCGACAGGCCGAGGATCACGTCGGGCATGACCAGCGGCGCATAGAGCATGCCCGAGAACAGCGTCCGGCCGTAGAACCGCCCGCCGCGCACGAGCACGTAGGCCGCAATCGTGCCGAGCACGGTGGCAAGCGTCGACGAGGCGACGGCGACCCGCACCGTCACCCAGGCCGCGTCCATCATCGCCTCGTTGCGGAACAGCTCGCCGTACCACTTGGTCGAGAACCCGGCCCAGACGGTGACGAGCTTATTCGAGTTGAACGAATAGACCACCAGCACGACCATCGGCAGGTAGAGGAAGGCGAAGCCGAAGGTCAGCGAGGTGAGGTTGAACCAGGACAGCTTTCTCATGCGCCGGCCTCCGAGCGGAGGGAAAAGTCTTCAAAAGACTTTTGAGAAAGAATTTCACAAATTCTTTCGCCCCGGCTCATGCCTCGCCCTCCCATTCCTTCTCTTCGTTCTTGATGAAGAGCACGATCGGGATGATGAGGATCGCGAGCAGGATGATCGCCACCGCCGAGGCCACCGGCCAGTCGCGGTT
>JAGRMP010000187.1:0-4632 GCA_020441225.1 Maritimibacter sp.
GGTCGAGGAAGAACTGGTCGTAGGCGGCGAGCGTCGGTTCCCAGATCACGCCGCCGCGAAATTCCTTGGTGAGGAAGGAATAGACCGCCATCAGCAGCACCGGCAGCACGCCGAAGATGCCGATGAAGACCCAGGCGGGCAGCATCAGGCGAGGGCCGCTGCCGCGGTAGACCTCGGAGCGGGAAGCGCCGCCGGGCGCCATCCCGGCCATCAGTCGGTGAGCAGACGCGCGGCGTCTGCCTCGATATCGAGCCAAAGGGGGCTGCCCGGTGCGGGAATGGTTTCGCTGGCCGCATTCTGGACCCGCACGAGGATGGGCTCGCCATCGACCAGCCGGGCGCGGAGCTGGATGTCGGTGCCCAGATAGACATGTTCCGTGACGGTTGCGGGGAGGAGCCCCGGGCCTTCTGCGCCGACGTTGATCCGCTCGGGGCGCACAGAGAGATGCCCGCGCCCCGCCTTGGCCCCGGGGGCTGCGGGACAGCTGAGCGGCAGGCCACCCGGCAGGACCACCTCGGCGCGGCCGTCGCTGACCGCCTTGACCTCGACGTCGAGCAGGTTGGTCTCGCCGATGAAGTCGGCGACGAACCGGTTCACCGGCGCTTCGTAGATCTCGCGCGGGCTACCCACCTGCTGCAGATAGCCGTTCGACATCACCGCGATCCGGTCGGACATGGTGAGCGCTTCTTCCTGGTCGTGGGTGACGAAGATGAAGGCGATGCCGGTCTCGCGCTGGATCTGTTTGAGCTCCAGCCGCACCGCCTGGCGCAGCTTGAGGTCGAGCGCCGAGAGCGGTTCGTCGAGCAGCAGCACCTCGGGGTTGGGCGCGAGCGCGCGGGCGAGCGCCACGCGCTGCTGCTGGCCGCCGGAGAGCTGGGCCGGGCGGCGGCTGGCGAAATCCAGCAGCTGCACCATCGACAGAACCTCGCGGGCGCGGCTGTTGGCATCCTGCTCGGACCAGCCGCGCCGGCGCAGGCCGAAGGCGACGTTTTCGAGCACGGTCATGTGCAGGAACAGCGCGTATTGCTGGAACACCGTGTTGACCGGGCGCTTGTGCGGCGGCAGCGGCGCGATGTCTTCGCCGCGCAGCCGGATCCTGCCTTCGCTGACGTCCTCGAAGCCGGCGATGCAGCGCAAGAGCGTGGTCTTGCCGCAGCCCGAGGGGCCGAGGAGGGTGAAAAACTCGCCCTCCCGCACCGAGAGCGACACCCCGTGGAGCGCCGTCACCTCGCCGTAGCGTTTGACGACATTGTCGATCTCGACTGCAATCTGGTCCGTGTCCGGTCGCGTCTCGTTTGCCTGCGCCACGTTCATCCGCATCCCTTGCGACATACCCCCGAATTCTTAGAGTGATGGTAAGGATTGCTGTTCCGAGGGGTATATACCCCCAAGGGGGTATGATGCAGGTCTTGCCGAATTCAGCCGAACACCATCTGGGCGCTGCGATCACCGCGCTCGGATCCGACGGGTTCGCACCGGCGCTCTATGCCTGGCTGGCGCGCAGCTTCGAGTTCGACAACATCACCGCGCTGGCGTTTTTCCAGACCCGGCGGCCGGAGATCCTGTACAGCCGGGCGCAGATTCCGGCGGTGCATGAGAGACTGGAAAGCGCCTATGTTTCAGGTGCTTACCTGCTCGATCCGTTTCACGAGCTGCATGTCTCGCGGGTGCCCGAGGGACTGTATCGCCTGCGCGATTTCGCACCCGACCAGTTCCACCGCAACGAGTATTACGCGAGCTACTACCGGCGCACGACCCTGGTCGACGAAGTCGCCTATGTCGCCTATCCGGCGGACGGCGTCTCGGTGCATGTCTGCCTCGGGCGGGATGCGAGCTCGGGGCGGATGTTTTCTGCCCGCGACCTGGAGACCGCCCAGAGATTGAGCGCGATTGCCTGCGGATTGGTCAAGAAACAATGGGCCGGGCTCACGTCGAGCGGCGATTACACCGACGACGCGCTGGTCACGCGGCTCAGGGAGCGACTCGGCAGCCGGCATCGAATCGCCCTGAGCCAGCGACAATCCGAAGTGGCGCTCTTGATCCTGCGCGGGCACAGCTCGGTGTCGATCGGCTGGCGGCTGGGCGTCAGCCCGCAGACGGTGAAAGTGTTTCGCAAGCAGCTCTACCGCAAGTGCGAGATCTCGTCCCAGGCCGAGCTGTTTTCGCTGATCACGCCGCTGCTCTCGAGCTGAGGTCCCCGGTCAGCCGGGCTTTGGCGCCGTGATCGGCGCGTAGTCTGCCGGTTCGCGGTGGAGGGCGAAGTTGAACACGTTGGCACGGATCTCGGCGCAGCGGTCGAGATCGACCTCGGCGGTGATGACCTCGTCGCCGGTGGTCGCGGCGCGGGCGATGATCTCGCCGGTGGGCGCGGCGATCATGCTGCCGCCGATGAGGTCGCTGCCCTCTTCCAGCCCGGCCTTGGCCACCGCCACCGCCCAGAGCCCGTTCTGGTAACAGCCCGCCTGCACCGACAGCTCGTTGTGGAAATATTGCAGGTGGTCGTGTTCGGGCGCGGGCGGGTAGTGAGCGGGCGTGTTGTAACCGAGCACGACCAGCTCGGCCCCGCCCAGCCCCAGCACCCGCCAGGTTTCGGGCCAGCGGCGGTCGTTGCAGATGCACATGCCCAGTGTGCCGCCGAACGCGTCGAACGTGTTGAAGCCGAGGTCGCCCTTTTCGAAATAGCGCTTTTCGAGGTGTTGGAACGGCCGCCAGGTCTCGTTCTCGCGGTGCCCCGGCAGGTGGATCTTGCGGTACTTGCCCGCGATCTCGCCGTCCGGTCCGACCAGGATCGCAGTGTTGAAGTGCCGCCCCTCGGGGGTGCGCTCGGCATAGCCCAGGTGGAAGCCGACCTTGAGCGCGCGGGCGAGATCGAACAGCGGCTGGACGTCCGGGTTGGGCATCGCGGTTTCGAACCAGGCGTCGATCTTGGCCTGGTCCTCCATGAACCAGCGCGGAAAGAAGGTGGTGAGCGCGAGTTCGGGAAAGACCACGAGCGCTGCGCCCCGGGCATGGGCCGCGCGCATGAGGCTGCACATCCGGGCGACGGCAGAGGCACGCGGCTCGTCGCGGGCGATGGGTCCCAACTGGGCGCCTGCAACGATGAATTTGCGGCTCATGCGGCCCCTCCCCGCACGGCGGCGGCGGGGCGGCCGACGATCTCTTCGTAGAGCGCCGGGTCGGTGTCGCCCTCGGTGCCGAACAGCACCACGCGGGACGTGGCGTCGAGCCCGAGCGCGGCGCGCGCCTCGGCGTCGCCCAGGACGGCGGTGAGACCCGCGAGTCCGGCGACGGCGCTTTCGCCCGCGACGATGGGTGTGTCGCCCGGCACGGGATCGGCCAGGCGGCGCATGGCAGCGATGGCGGCGGCATCGGTCATCGCGATCACCGCGTCGCCGTGGTCGGCGAGCACGTCCCAGGCAAGCGCCGAAACCTCGCCGCAGGCGAGCCCGGCCATGATCGTGTCGAGATCGCCTTCGACCGCGGTGGGCGTGCCGGCGCGGTACGTGGCGAGCCAGCAGGCGGAGAGATCGGGGTCGCAGAGCACGATCATCGGCCGGTCCGCGCCCCAGCGGCGTACCGCCTGCGCGGTGACCGCCGCCGCCATGCCGCCGACACCGGTCTGAAGAAAGACATGCGTGGGGGCCCTGCCGAGCGCGTCGAAGGCTTCGGCGGCCATGACCTCGTAGCCCTGCATCACGTCCCTGGGCACGTCCATGTAGCCCGGGTAGGAGGTGTCGGAGACGACGAACCAGCCTTCGCGGGTGGCCGTCTCCTGCGCCTCGCGGACGCTGTCGTCGTAATTGCCGGTGCAGCGGCGGACTTCGGCGCCATAGGCTTCGATGGCGGTCTTGCGCGCTTCGGAGACCGTGGCGTGGATGAAGATCACACAGGCACAGCCGAAGGTCTGGGCGCCCCAGGCGACCGAGCGGCCGTGGTTGCCGTCGGTGGCGCAGCAGACGGTGATCTGGGCGGCCTCGGGGATCGTGCGCGCCGTGACTTCGTCCATCGAGACCGCGCGGCCGAGCTTTTCGGAAAGCTTCGCCTGCAACAGCCGCGCCACCGCATAGGCCCCGCCCAGGGCCTTGAACGAGCCGAGGCCGAAGCGGCCGCCTTCGTCCTTGTAGGCGAGCGTGGCGATGCCGAGTTCGGCCGCCAGCCCGGGCAGACCGACGAGCGGGGTCTCGCCGTAGCCGGGCCAGGCGGAGATCGTGGCGCGGGCGGCGGCAAGGCCCCGGTCGCTCAGGATCGCGTCCTGTGCGGCGGTCCAGGGCGCGTCGCGGCGGGCGAGCGGGTTGAGCACAAGGGTGAAGGCCTCGGGGCTGCCGAGGTGGCGCGAGATTTCTTGGGTCATGGGACTTTCTCGGATGTTTGCCCCCGCGGGGCAAGCATGAGGGCGCGACCCCGGGCGACGCGCGCCGCCCGGGGCGTGGGGATTGGATCAGAAGTCGGTTTTTTCCTCGTCGATCGAGGACAGCATGGCTTCGAGCATCTCGGTGCCCTCGGCGCCGTATTGCTCTTCGATCAGCGCGCGCACCGCCGGTTGCGCCGCTTCGGCGAACTTGGCCTGTTCCTCGGGCGTGACGACGTTGACCTCCATGCCCTCGGCGAGCGCCGGCAGGCCCTTGTCGGAGG
>JAGRMP010000187.1:4639-18284 GCA_020441225.1 Maritimibacter sp.
GAGGCTTCGATCACCCGGCTCATGGCGCGGCCCGCGTCGGTTGCGACATAGGCGGCCCAGGAAATGAGGTACTGGTCCTCTGCGCTCAAGCCCTCGAAGAAGGCCGGGTTCATCGTCCAGATATAGGGCGTGATCAGGTGATTGGTGATCGAAAGGTATTTCTGCACTTCGTTGAACTTGGCGAAGGCGATGATCGGCACCGGGTTCATCTGGCCGTCGGCGACACCGGTCTGGAGCGCGGTGTAGACCTCGGCCCAGGGCAAGGGCGTGGGCTGGCCGCCGAGCGAGGTGATGATCGCCTCATGGGTGGGCAGCGTCATGGTGCGGATGCGCTGCGCCTCCATGTCCGCGACCGAGGTGATCGGCGCCTTGGACGAGGTGAAGGCGAAGAAGCCGCCCGAATCGAGCAGGCCCAGCACCTTGAGGTCGGTCTTGGCTTCGAGATCGGCGGCGAAGGCCTTGCCGAAGGAGCTGTCGAGCGAGATCACCCTGGAGGCGACGCCGATGTTGGGGAAGGCGAAGGGGATGTCGAAGACCCCGACCAGCGGGTAGTGCTGGGCCATGCCGCCCGAGGACGAGATGGTGCTTTCGACAAGACCCGCGCGGACCTGGTCGATCACTTCGTTGTCCTTGCCGAGTTGGCCGTTGGGGAAGAGCTGCACTTCGATCCGGCCGTTGGAATTGGACTCGACCAGCGACTTGAACACCGCCGACATCGCGCCGGAATGGCTGGCGAAGGGATCTTCGGGGTTGAGATGCGCGAGCCGGATGGTGATGTCGGCGGCATTGGCCTGGGCGGCGAGGAGCAGGCCGGCGACGGCCCCCGCGGCAAGTCTGGTGGCGGTTTTCATGAACGACATTGGGGTTCCTTTCCTGTTGGTTTCTGGGCGCCCGGGCGGTCAGAGGCCGAGCAATCTGGGGACGAAAAGCGTGAGGCCGGGCCAGTAGGCGATCACGAGCAGGATCGCGACCTCGGCGATGATGAAGGGCCAGAGCTCCCTGGTGATCGCCTCGACCTTTACGCCGGTGACGGACGACAGGACGAAGAGGCAGGCACCCACGGGTGGGGTCATCAGCGAGATGTTGAGCGCGAGGATGATCATGATCCCGGCGTGCACCGGTTCCATGCCGATCTGCAGCGTGAGCGGCGCGAGAACGGGCGCGAGGATGATCAGCGTCGCGTTGATGTCCATCACCAGCCCGATCAGCAGGAGCAGGAGCAGGATGAGACCGATGATGACCTGCGGGTTGTCGGAGACCGACAGGAGCGCCTCGGCGACCGCCTGCGGGATGCGGTTGAAGGTCATCCACCAGCCGAGGATCGAGGCCGAGGCGATGATGAGGAAGATCACGCCCGTAATCCGGGTGGTGCGCACGGCGATCTCGTAGAGGTCGCGCCAGGTGAGCGCGCGGTAGATCACGCCGCCGACGAAGAGCGCGTAGGCGACGGCGATGGCGGCGGCCTCGGTCGGCGTGGCGAAACCGCCGAGGATCGCGCCGAGGATGAAGACCGGCAGGAGCGCGGCGAGAAAGCCTTCGCGGAGCGCCGTGAGCACGATGCGGAAACTCGGCCGCCCGGTGCCGCCGGGCAGGTTCTTGCGCTTGGCCTGGAAGGCGATGACCCCCATGCCGATGAGGGCAATCAGCAGGCCCGGCAGGATGCCGGCGGCGAAGAGCCCGGCGATCGAGACGCCCATGATCGAGCCGTAGATGATTGCCAGCGTCGAGGGCGGGATGGTGGGGCCGATGATCGAACCGGCAGCGGTGACGGCAGCGGCATAGGCGCGGTTGTAGCCCGCCTTTTCCATCGCCGGCACGAGGGTGTTGCCGAAGGCGGCGGCGTCGGCGGTGGCGGAACCGGTTATGCCCGCGAACATCACCGAGGCCACCATGTTGGAATGCGCCATGCCGCCGCGCATCCAGCCCACCAGCGCGTCCGCAAGGCGCACCAGGCCGAGGGTGATGCCGGAGCGGTTCATGATCTCGCCCGCGAGGATGAAGAAGGGCATCGCCAGGAAGGGGAAGAGATCGAGCCCGGCAAACACCCGGTCCGGCGCCATGGTCAGGAACCTGGGCCCCATGTCGAGGATGCCGATGACCCCGGCGACGCCGATGGAAAAGCCTACCGGCATGCCGAGGGCGAGCAGGCCGAAAAAGGCGACGGCGACCAGAAGCGTGCCCATCAGTCGTCTCCCATCGTGACGAGCGTGGCGCCGGTCGCTTCCGGCGCGCGCTCGGCGAAGTAATCGTGGACGCCGATCAGGATGAGCTGCAGGCTGGCGAGCCCCGCGGCCAACGGCACGCCCATGAACGGGTAACCCTTTGGAATGGCGTAGATCATCGTCAGCCGCGAAAACCCGCGCGCGGCAAAGCCGATCCCATAGACGAAAAGGATGAAGAAGAACGCAAAGGCGATGACGTCGAAGGCCACGGCCAGCCAGCGGCGGACTCGGGGTGGCAGACGGGTGAAGACGAACTCGACGCCGATATGTTCGCGGTGCGCGATGCCCGACGAGACCGCGAGCAGTGCCATCCAGATCATCAGATAGCGCGCCAGTTCCTCGGTAAAGGTGAGCGGCAGCGGGATCACGTAGCGCACCAGCACGCCGAGCCAGACGTCGAGCACCAGGAGCACGAGCAGCGCGACGGTGATCCGCTCGACGACCCAGTTGACCCTGAGGCTCCAGTACCTGGCCCTGGTGGCGATGCTGTTCACCCGGCGAATCCCCCGTTCACGGATGGTTGACGCCATGATGAAAATTGGTTTTCATTGGATCGCGAAGAATGAAATGACCTTTTCCGATAGCGCAATCCCGAAATGCCCAAAAACGATGCAGCAACCCCGGCCCGATCCGTGACGATGCGGATTCATGAGGCGTATTCCGGATTGTCCGAGGGCGAGCGCCAGATTGCCGATGTGGTGCTCGACGCGCCGGCGGAGCTCGCCGTGGTGAACGCCAGCGAGCTGGCGCACCGGGCGGGCGTATCCAACGCCACCGTGAGCCGGTTCTTTCGCCGGCTCGACTACCGCAGTTTCGAAGAGGCACGGCAGGATGCGCGTGCGCTGCGCGCGACCGGCTCACCGCTCTACACCGGGCGCAGCGGTTCGAGCGGACGCGACCCGATCTCGCGCCTGCTCGCGGAGGATTGCGCGCTGATCGAGGCGACGTTGAGCCGTGCCAATCCGCTGACCCTGCGGGAAATCGCGCGTGCCGCCGCCCGGGCACCCCGCGTGCGCACGGTCGGGTTTCGCAACAGCCGTTTCCTGGCCGAGTACCTGACCGCGCAGCTCACGCAGATGTGCCCGGGCGTCGCGCCACTGCACCTGCCCGGCCAGACGCAGGCCGAGGGGATCGCGGCGCTGGGGCCGGAGGACCTGGTGGTCGTTGTCGGGCTCAGGCGGCGGCCGAACGGGTTCGCCCGGCTCGTCGAGGCCATCGCGGCGCAGGAGGCCAGGGTACTTCTGCTCGCCGATCAGACCGTGCGCGAGGCCCCGGCGCATGCGACCTGGACCCTGGACTGCGTGGTCGAGACCCCGCATTTCGCCGATTCCTATGTCGGCGCGATGTCGCTCCTGCGCTTGCTCGTGCTCGAAGTGCGCCGGGCTCTGGGCGAGCGCGGCAATGCGCATCTGGCGCGGGTCGAGGCGCTGCGCGACCGGCTGGACGAACTGGAGTAACCAACTGGAACCGCGCGCAGCTTGCGGCCCGCCGGATCAGACGGCGCCGGCCTCGCGCGGCGAGTTGACGAAGATGCTCGGTCGCAGCCAGGCCGAGACGCTGCGGGTCAGGCTGGGATCGCCGTCCATGATCAGGTCGCCCTCCTTGATCGCATCGCGGTAGGTCCGGTCGCCCATCCAGATCTCGCTCAGCGTGCGGACGGTGCAGTTGAAATACACGTCGATGTCGCGGCCCGGGTCCTTGAGGCAGACCTCGGCGGTCTCGGGCTTGATCACCAGCCACCAGTCGCGCTGTTCGATGAGATCCGTGAAGCGGAACTTGATGACCGTCTGCTGGCCCTTGATCTTGTCCCGGTCGATGCTGCGTTCGAGGTAGAGCATCAAGAACTCGGCGTCGAAATCCTGGTCGAGGATCGTGTTCTTGGCCCAGATGATCCCCCATTCCCCGAGCGAAAACAGCACCGGCAGCAGCGCCTCGCAGGCGTCGGTGGGGTAATACTCGTAGCCCTTCTGACCCGGGATCTTGCGCCGCACGAGCATGTTCTGCTCTTCGAGCTGTTTGAGGCGCTTGGTCAGCAGCGCCGGGGAAATGTCGCCGAACCCGCGCTGGAGCGTGTTGAACCGGCGCGCGCCCATCAGGATCTCGCGCAGGACCAGAATCGTCCAGCGTTCGCCGAGAATCTCTGCAGCCTTCGCGATCGGGCAGAATTGGTTGTAATTCATCCACGCACTCCGGATCGGACGGATTTTCGAGGAAACTTCAGAAAGTGTAGCACGTTCCTTCGATTTTTGTAGCGCGTTGCTATGTGGCGTGAAGTATTTTCGCCCGTTTCCCCCCGCTATCCCTTGGTCATCGGCAGACGGACACACCCGACGCCACATCAGACCAAGAGGAAAACGACATGAATACCAATGCCATAGAAGGCGCCGCGCCGCGCCGCACCGAGAAACGCGCCGCCATTCGCATGCGGCTGGAGCAGCGCCGCCAGCGCCGCGCCCTGACCCGCCTCAGCGATCACCTGCTCGCCGATATCGGTCTCACCCGCGCCGAAGCCGAGCGCGAGGCACGCCGGATGCTCTGGGATGTGCCGGGGCATTGGCTGGCCTGAAACGCCGCCGGCCAGACCCTTCCCGGAACCAACACTCCAACAGGACCAGACCCATGACCCATCACACTACCCCTGCCCCGCAATCCGCCACGCCGGTTTCTCCGCTCGTTGAATTCTGGAACGACACCCTGGCGCCGAAATTCGTGAAATATCAGCACATCCTGGAAGGCGGCCTGTCGCGCCACAGCGCGGTGGTGATGCCGAAACTCGAGATCGCCCGTGGCGACACGGTGCTCGATGTCGGTTGCGGCTTCGGCGACACCGCCATCGCCATCGGTGCCCGCGTCGGCCCCGAAGGAAAGGTTCTGGGCGTCGATTGCTGCGACGACTTCCTGGGCATCGCCCGGGCCCGTCCCGAGAAGATGTTCGCCCCGAACGTGCGCTTTGCGGCCTGCGATGCCGAGCACGACCTGGGCACGGCGGAATACGACTTCGTCTTTTCGCGCTTCGGCACGATGTTCTTCGCCAATCCCGTCGCCGGTCTCAGATCGATGCGCCGGGCGCTGAAACCCGGCGGGCGGATGGCCCATATCGTCTGGCGGGACCGCGCCGACAATCCTTGGCTGATCGCCGCGCGGGACGTGGTGCGGCAGTTCCTGCCGCCGCCGGGCCCCGATGCGCTGAGCTGCGGCCCCGGGCCGTTCTCGATGGCCGATGAAGCGGTAACGCGGGCCCAGATGGAGGCCGCCGGTTTCACCGACATCGCCTTCGAACGGATCGACGCCAAGGTCAACGTGGGCCGCGACATCGAGGATGCCGTGTGCTTCCAGCTCGCAATCGGCCCGGCGGGCGAGACCTACCGTGAAGCGGGCGCGCTCGGCGTGGCGCGGCGGGCCGAGATCGTGATCGCACTGTCCGACCTGTTCGAAGAGGTGATCGAGCGCGAAGGCGGATTGTGGATGGACAGCTCGTCCTGGCTCATCACCGCCCGTGTCCCGGCCTGACGGCCCCGAAACGCAGAAAGGAATAGCCGATGAAGCACGCTCTCGTGAACCGTTTCCGCCGCTCGCGGCGCGATGCCGCCGCCCCGGAGATCCCGGACGGCCCCAGGACGCAGGCCCGAAAACGCCCGATGGGCGGCCTGCAGCCCGGACACCTCCTGCTGCTCCGCTAGGAGCGCAATCGGGGCGGCGCGCCGCGGCGTCCCACACCACGACCCTCAACCCACCAACCCAACCCAACCCAACCCAACCAAACCAAACCAAACCAAGCCAAACCAAATCAACCAAACCCAATCCCGAAAGGAACGACCATGAACATCCAGACCCAAGTGAAAGCCGACAACGGCGTCAACACCGAAGCCCTGATCGGCGCCCGCGGCGCCTTTGCCCAGGCCCCGGAGGCCGCGCAATTCACCTTCAGGAGCCAGTGCAGCTGGATCGAAGGCACCTACAACGCCAACCGGATCGGCGGCTACTTCGGCCTCGGCCAGGAGCACGAGCGCCAGCGCAGCTTCATGATCGAGAGCGATCATCCCAAGGTCTTCGCCGCCGCCGACCGCGCGCCGACCCCGCCCGAAATCGTGCTGGCCGCTCTGGCGAGCTGCCTCACCGGCGGTGTCGCCGCCGTCGCCCAGCACCGCAACATCCAGCTCAACGCGGTGGAAGCGACCGTCGAGGGGGACGTCGACGTGCAGGGCATCCTCGGGATGGACCCGGAGATCCGCAACGGCTTCTCGGCGATCCGGGTGACCTTCGAGATCGACGCCGACGCTTCCCGCGAAGAGATCGAAGCGCTGGTCGCCCAGTCGCAGAAGCGCTCGGCGGTGTTCGACATCCTGACCAACCCGACGCATGTCGCGGTCTCCGTCGCCTGACCGCCTGCCCCTGCCGGTTCGCCCCGGCAGGGGCCCTCTCTCACCAACGTCACGCCCAAGGACCTGCGCCCATGACCCGCATTTCAACTCTCATCATCGGCGCCGGCCAGGCCGGGCTCGCCATGAGCCATGCGCTCGCCGAACGGTCCGAGCCGCATGTGCTGATCGAACGCGGCGAGGTCGCCAATTCCTGGGTACAGGAACGCTGGGACAGCCTGCGGCTGCTGACCCCGAACTGGCAGAGCCGGTTGCCGGGACACAGCTACAGCGGGCCGGACCCGGACGGGTTCATGGATATGCGCGAAGTGGTCGGGTTTCTCAAAGGCTACGCCGCACGCATCGCCGCACCGGTCGAGACCAGCACCAACGTGACCTCGGTCACCCGCGACGGCGACGGCTACCGCGTCGTCACAGACCGCGGCGACTGGACCTGCCGCAACCTGGTGCTGGCGAGCGGGCCCTGCAACCGTGCCAGCATCCCCGATTACGCCGCGGCGATCCCGGACCATGTCCGCCAGATCAGCGCGCTCGACTACCGCAACCCGGGACACTTGCCCGAGGGCGGCGTGCTGGTCGTCGGAGCGTCCGCGACAGGCGTGCAGCTCGCCGCCGAACTGCGTGCCGCCGGGCACGACGTGGTGCTGTCCGCCGGTCATCACGTGCGGATGCCGCGCCACTACCGCGGGCGCGATATCCAGTGGTGGATGGAGCACTCCGGGCTGCTCGGGACCACCACGGCCGAGGTCGACGACCTCGCCCGCGCCCGCGCCGTGCCCTCGCTGCAGCTGGTCGGCGACGCGCGCGCCCGGTTCCTCGACCTCAACGCGCTACAGGCGGCGGGCATCGAGGTGGTCGGCCGGCTCGCGACGGTGCGCGACGGCAAGGCGCTGTTTTCCGGCGGGCTCGGCAATGCCGCGGCGCTGTCCGATCTCAAGATGAACCGGGCGCTCGACGCTTTCGACGATTGGGCGCAAGCGGCGGGGCTGAACGGTCTGCCGGGGCCCGAGCGTTTCGCGCCGACGCGCACGGCCGCGGTGCCGCGGCTCGCCCTCGACTTCGCCAATGGCCGGATCGCCACCGTGCTCTGGGCCACCGGGTTCCGGCCCGATTTCTCCTGGCTCGAGCTGCCGGTCTTCGACCGCAAGGGCCGGATATCCCATCGCGACGGCGTGGTTGCGCCCGGGCTCTACGTGCTCGGCCTGCCGTACCTGCGCACCCGCAAATCCACACTGATCGACGGGGTTGGCGCCGATGCCGAAGCCCTCGCCGATCACCTCATCCACGCCACCCGCCGCGCCGCGGCCTGAAAGGAAAGACCATGACCCACCAGACACCCATACCCGCGACGCCCCGCGCGCTCGACGCCCGGATCCGGGACGCCCAACAGGCGGTCATCGACCGGATCGCCGCCGCGCCCGAGAAAGCGCGCAGCACCATCCGCACGACGGGCGAGATCGGCGCGGGCCTTGCCTGCACCGTGACCCAGGGCAAGTTTACCGCGACGACGGACCTGGGCCCCGGCATGGGGGGCGACGCCGCGGGGCCCTCGCCCGGGTTCTTCGCCCGCGCCGGCGTCGTCGGGTGCGTGGGGATTGCGGTGAAGATGCTCGCCGCCCGCGAAGGGGTGCATTTCGAGCGCGTCAACGTGGCCATCGAGACGGATTTCGACGATGCGGCGCTGTTCGGCATCGGGCCCGGCGGCGCCGCCCCCACTGAAACCCGTGTGTCGCTCGATATCGTCTCCGAGGCGGACCCGGCGGTGATCGACGACATCGTTGCCCGTGCGCTGGCGATGGACCCCTGGTTTCTTGCCCTTCGCGACCCGCAATCCGTCGCCACCACGATCCGAGTAACCGCGCCGGGAACGTGACGGCCCCGGCGCGCCCACGCGGCAAGCGGTTTACGAGGCCGGCATCTGCGCCATCGGGGTCGAGCGCGAAATGGCGCTTTCCTCGTCGTCCATGTCGGCTGCAATGTCATCGAACAGCGGGGTCGAGAGGTAGCGCTCGCCGGTATCGGGGAGCATCGCCAGGATGACCGACCCCTCCGGCGCGGTCTCGGCCACTTTCATCGCCGTGGCAAAGGTCGCGCCCGCCGAAATGCCGACGAAGATCCCCTCTTCTGCCGCCAGCCGCTTCGACCAGGCGATGCCGTCCGGCCCGGGAATGGGGATCAGCGCGTCGTAGTAGCCCTGGTCGATGCTCTCCTGCAGCACCCAGGGGATGAAGTCCGGCGTCCAGCCCTGGATCGGGTGCGGCGCCCAGGCAGCATGACCCTCGGTCGGCTGGTGCGCGGCATTGCGGCCATTGACCTGGCCCGAGCCCACCAGCGCCGCGTTCGCGGGTTCGGTCAGGATGATCTTGGTCTCGGGCCGTTCCTTGCGCAGGACACGGGCGACGCCGGTGAGCGTGCCGCCGGTGCCATAGCCGGTGACGAAATAGTCGAGCCGCCCGCCGTCGAAATCGGCAAGGATCTCGCGCGCGGTGGTGTGCTCGTGGATCTCCGCATTGGCCGGGGTTTCGAACTGGCTGGCGAGGAACCAGCCATTGGCCTCGGCAAGCTCGACCGTCTTCTGGTACATGCCGAAGGCCTTGAGCTCCTTGGGCGTGATCACGACCTTGGCGCCGAGGAACCGCATGAGTTTGCGGCGCTCGACCGAAAAGCTCTCGGCCATGACCACGACCAGCGGATAGCCCTTGGCGGCACAGACCATCGCGAGCCCGATGCCGGTGTTGCCGGAGGTGGCCTCGACCACGGTCTGGCCGGGCTTCAGCCGGCCGTCGCGCTCCGCTGCTTCGATGATGTTGACCGCCAGCCGGTCTTTCACCGATCCCGCCGGATTGAACGCCTCGGATTTCACGTAGACGGTGACGTGCTCGGGCGCGATCCGGTTGATGCGGATCACCGGCGTGTCGCCGATTGTGTCGAGAACGTTGTCGTAGAGCTTGGCGCGGCCATGTGTTGTTCGGATTGTCATTAGCTTCTCCCTGGGGCATCTGTGCGGCCCCCGCCCCTGGTTGCCGGGACATCTGTCGGACCGCGGGGGAAGAATAGCACAGACGGGACGGGATTTCTGCGCGTGTCAGCGGTCGCCCCGAAACCGCGCCACGAGCTCTTCGGGCAAAGGTGCGGACTTGAGGCCGCGCTCCGGGTCCTGCACCGTCCAGACCCGGGTCTCGAAGCCCTCGACGCAGAGTTGGCCCTTGTTCGTCAGGGTGTGTTTCACGTCGAAACTGCGGGTCTTGATCTCGGCGATCTCGGAGGTGATCTCGACGTCGTCACCGTAACGGCAGGGGGCCTTGAACGTGGCGCGGGTGTCGACCAGCGGACAGCCGACCGCACCGAACCGCGCCAGCATCTCCTGTTTCGGCCAGCCTGCGGCTTCGTAGAGCATCGCCGTGCCATGGTCGAACCAGCGGAAGAACTGCGGGTTGAAGACGATCCCGGCGGGGTCGCAATCGCCCCATTCCACGCGACGGCTCAGGGTGTTCGACAGCATCACTTCTTCCTTTCGTCAAAGGCCCGCCTGTTTCGCCGGGGGGCCGGCCCGGCGTCAGGCGTCCTGAAGCGAGCCGCGTTTGATGCCGATCTCGGAGCGGTAGCTCTGCGCCGCCTTGGAAATCGGGCTCGGCGCGACGGTGGCGCGGATCTTGACCTGGCGGTGCGGCTCGATGTTGCCGGCGCTGCGGCTGCCGCCGCCATCCTCGCCCCAGATCAGCACCACTTCCGTCCCCGGCTCGGCGAAATCCATGTCGACCGAGGCGAGCGACATCATCGCGCGCTCGTTGGCGGTGTACCCCGGGTAGGTCGCAAGGCCGATCAGCTTGCCGTTCCCGTCCTCGACCCGGTCGTAATGCATCCGCGCGATGGCGGCGAGCGGCAGGGTGATCGGCAGCGGCGGGGTCTCGCCGGTGTCTTCGAGCATCGACTGCTGGACCTGCATCACGTCGTCGGCGTTCCACACCAGCGTCACCTTGCGGCGGTGCGGCCTGTCGGCCATGGCTTCGAGCGCGTCGCGGCCGATGAAATCGTGGTCGAACTTGATGATATGGCCGTAGTTCACGTCATAGGGGGTGAGGTAATAATCCTCGATGTTCTCGGAATAGAGGCTGCCGCCCAGCGACATCCGCATCGAGGCGTGTTTGGGCGACATCCACTTGCGGTAGGCCTCGGTGCCCTCACCGGTGTAGACGCCGGAGACCGGCACCGCCCACCAGCCGCTTTCGATCACGGTGGTGAAATAGGCGATCGAGCCGACCATGCGCAGACCGTATTTCTTGCCCGCTGTCATGATGAGCCGCTTCACGTCGCGGTATTCGCCCCAGGGGCCGCTGAGCTCCAGCCCCGGCATCCCGCCCATCGAATGGCGCATGCCGCGCGCCTTGTGCGGGCCGAGGTTTATGATCGCCGATTTGAAAAACCTGATCTCGGGGAGCGGTCCGCCGTTCAGTTCCTCGAGCAACTCCCAGGCCCGGGGGCCCTCGACCTGGAAGCGGTAAAACTCGCGGGCCTTCGCCGGGTTCAGCGTCCACATCGGGTCTTCTTCGGTGGTGACGTCGTAGTCGAGCGCCTCGGCGTTGAACTTGACCCAATCTGTGGTCGCCGGGTTGCCGACCACCATGTAATCGTCCTCACCCATCCGGTAGAGGATCGCGTCGCCGATCAGGTAACCTTCGGGCGAACAGCAGACGAGCTGCTTGGCCGCGCCGATTTCGAAATTGCGGAACGAGTTGACGGACAGGTACTGGGTGAAGGCCAGCGCATCGGGACCGCGCACATGGAGGGACTGCATATGGTAGCTCTGGTCATGCACCGCGATGGTGTTGCGCCAGGCCCATTGTTCGTCGCGCCAGGTGGTGAACTCGGGCCGCACGCCGTCGCCCGGCATCATCTGGCTGTAGATCGTCAGCGCGGCCTTGGGCGGGTTGCGAAACAGGTGGTCGACCACGTTGGGGATCGTGTCGAGCAGCTCTGCGAGGCTCTTGGGCGCAGCATCGGTGCCGGTCATGATGGTTCTCTCCCAGAATTGCGCGGTCCCGCGCGCAAGGGATTCGAACGCGCAGAACGGTTGTCCGCGTGCGATAATCTATGGTACTATAGAAAAATCAAGAGGGAATGCGAACGGTGACAGACCAGGAAACGGCCCCCGCCCGGCAGAAGACCCGAAAAAAGAAACGCGAACAGGTGATCGACGCGGCGGCGCGCGTGTTTGCCGAGCGCGGCTATCACGGTGCCTCGACGCAGGACATCGCGGACCTGCTCGGCATGCGCCAGGCGAGCCTGTACTATTACTTTTCCTCGAAGGAATCCGCGCTTGAAGAGGTTTGCGCGGTCGGCGCTGCCGGTTTCCTGGAAAACGCCGAGGAGATCGTGAAACAGGACATCTCGCCAGAAGAGAAGCTGCGCGCGCTCTGCGTGTCCCACGTCACCCCCCTTGAGAATAAGGCGGATTACGTAAAGGCGTTTCTGCGGGAGCGAAAATGGCTGCCGACCGAGAGCCGCCGCCGCGTGGGCCGGCTGTCGCGGCGAATCGAGGCGATCTTCGAACGCACGATCCGCGACGGCATTCGCGAAGGCAGTTTCCGAAAGGACGTCAAACCGCGCCTGGCCGTGCTCGGACTGCTCGGGATGCTGAACGCCGTCCCGGATTGGTACGACAAGGAAAAACAATCGCTTCAGGAAGTCTCGGATACCTTCGCCGAGCTGGCGCTTGCCAGCCTGCGCGGCTGAAAGGCGGCAGGATCGCTGACCTATTTTTTATAGACTTATAGAATTATTGCCGTATCGTTCAAGCAGAGGTCCAGCTGTGCGCGGGTCAGGGAGCGGAGATGGCTGAAGCGTCTCGACAGATCACACGACAGAACGCCGGGGAGCTGCGCCGGAAGACGGCGCCGGGCTTGCTGTGCGAACGGGCCAAGGCGACACCGGGCGAGGTCGCCTACCGCGCCAAGCGTTTGGGCCTCTACCGCGAACGCAGCTGGTCGGATTTCGCCGGGGCGGTCGCCCGGGCGGCGGCGGCCTTCGAGAGCCTTGGCGTCGCGACCGGGGACCGGGTCGCGATCATGGGCAACCCCTGCGAGGAATGGGTCGTGGCCGACCTCGCCGCCCAGGCGCTCGGCGCGATCACCTACGGGATCTACCCCACCGCCTCGCTCGAAGAGCTCGAATACCAGATGCGCGACGGCGGTGCGCGGCTGTTCGTGGCCGAAGACCAGGAATTCGTCGACAAGATCCTCGCGGTGGCCGACCGGCTCGACGCCCTCGAACATATCGTCGTCATCGACCCCACGGCGCTCAACGCCTACGACGATCCGCGCCTGAAACGCTGGGAGGCGCTGGTCGCGGACCGGTCGGAAGGGCGCGACTGGCTTGCGGCGAAATGCGCGGGCCTCGACCCCGCCGCGCCGGCTTTCATCGTCTATACCTCGGGCACCACCGGGGCGCCCAAGGGCGCGCTGATCTCGCACGGCAGGCACCTGGCCGCGACCTGGAATATCGTCACCCACTACCCGATGCTGGCCGACAAGGTGCAGCGCGCGGTGGTGTTCCTGCCGCTGTGCCACGTGCTCGGACGCGACATCGCCATCACCCTGCCGCTGATCTCGAAGCTGGTGCCGCACTACGGCGAGGATATCGAGGACATCGGCACGACCATGTTCGAGGTCGCCCCGACGGTGCTGTTCACCGTGCCGCGTTTCCTGCAGAAATGGGCCTCGCAGATCCTGATCGGGATCAACAATTCCACCGGGCTCAAGCGCGGCGCCTATGATTTCGCGATGCGGCGGGCGCGCCGGATCGCCGAGGAGCGCTGGCAGGGCCAGGGCTCGGGGGCGATGTTCCGGATGCTGTGGGCCGGGGTTTTCCGTCCGATCCTGAACAAGTTCGGCTTCGACAAGCTGGAGCTGGTCATCTCCGGTGGCGCGCCGTTGCCGCCCGAGACCGCGATGCTGTGGCAGATCTACGGATTGAACGTGGTCGAGATGTACGGCCAGACCGAGACCGCGGGCGGCATCGTCGCGGGGCAGAAGGGGCCGTTCGCGC
>JAGRMP010000187.1:18302-22940 GCA_020441225.1 Maritimibacter sp.
CGTGGGCACCGTGCCCGAGGGCTGGAAGGTTCGGCTGGGTGAGGACGACGAGATCCAGGTGTTCTCCCCGGACCTCTTCGACGGGTATTGGAACAACCCGGACGCGACCGCCGCGACCTTCACCGAGGACGGCTGGCTGCGCACCGGCGACATTGGCGAATGGCAGGACGGGTCGCTCAGGCTCATCGACCGGGCGCGCGATTTCATCGTCACTTCGGGCGGCAAGACGATCTCGCCCGCCTATGTCGAAAACGCGCTGCGCGCGAGCCCCTATCTGAGCGAGGTCGTGGTCTTTGGCCATGGCCGCAAGTACCTGACGGCGCTGATCGAGATCGATTACGACATGGTGGCGGACTGGGCGCGGAGCGAGAACATCGCCTATTCGGGCTTCACCAACCTCGCGCGCAATCCGAAGACCCGCGAGATGATCGGCCGCGAGATCGCGCGCGGCAACGAGGCGCTCGCCCGGGTCGAACAGGTGAAAGACTTCCGCATTCTCTACAAGGAGTTGGACCCCGAGGAGGAGGGCGAACCGGTCACCCCGACCCGCAAGGTCAAGCGCGGGCTGATGTACGACAAGTTCGGCGATCTCGTGGAGGAGATGTACGACAGCCAGGAAGACCGGCTGGTGGCCGCCGCCGTGGGCGGGGCGTGAAGGCATAACAACGGCGCGACACGCGCCGAAACAGGGAGGAAGACGATGAACAAGACGATGATTGCGGGGCTTGCCCTGATGGCGGTCGCCAGCCCGGCGGCGGCGGAGATCAAGATCGGCCTCACCGGGGCGCTCACCGGCCCGGTCGCGGGCACCTACGCGCCGGCGGTCGAAGGGCTCCGGCTCTATATCGACGGGGTGAACGCGGCGGGCGGCATCAACGGCGAGCCGATCGAGCTCATTTTGCAGGACGACGGCGCCGAGCCCTCGCGCGCGGCGGTCAACGCGAAGCGGTTCCTGACCCAGGACGGCGTGGTGATGATGATCAACGCGAGCCTGTCCTCGACCTATGCGCCGACCATCGCCGAAGCCCAGCGCGCCGGGGTGCCGCTGATCTTCTCGGCCGCCGCCTGCCCGCAGGAAGTGTTTCCGCCCGCCGATCCGAACCTGTTCTGCACCACGGGTTTCGGCCCCAATTACGACAGCCAGGCCGCGCTCGGCTTCATCGAGAAGACCGCCGACACGGATGTGCAGATCGGCTTCCAGGCGATGGCGATCCCGATTTCGCGCGGCGAGATCGACTATGCCGAAGGGCTGGCCGCCGAGATGGGCATGACCCCCGTCGCCAAGGAGATCACCCCGCCGCCGGCGCCGGATTACGCGCCCTTCGCGAGCAACATCGCCAATGCGGGTGCGGGCTGGGTCTGGTCCTGGGCGCCCTGGGCGGCCGAGGTGAAGACCTTCGAAGCGCTGCGCCGCCAGGGCTGGGAGGGCAGCTATCTGACCTACGCCCATCTCGAGGCCGAGGGCGAGCTTGCCCGGATCCAGGATGGCGGCTTCTACGTGATCGGGGCGAACGCGATGTCGTTCGAGGACATCCCCGTGATGGGTGAGATGAGTGCCGCGGCCGAAGCGGCGGGCTCCGATTACCCCGGCGGGCAGATGGCCGAGGGCTGGATCGCAGGCCAGGTGATCGAAGCGGCGCTCAAGGCGGCGGCGGACCCGACGGACGCGGGCGCGGTGCGCGAGGCGCTGTCCTCCGTCAATGTCGACACCCAAGGCCTGCGCGGCTCGGCGCTCGAATGGACGGCGGAGAACCATTTCCGCACCCAGCAGAGCTACCGTGTCTACCGCTGGAACCCCGACGCGGGCGCGATCGAGATCGTCGAGGACTGGGTCACCTACGACGTCCAGTAACGCCGCCACACACCAGAGAAAGGGAGGGGACGGGTGCAGTTCGTCGTCAATATCCTTGTGCTCGCGTCGATCTATGCGCTGATCGCTTGCGGTTACGTGCTGATCTACCGGGTGAGCCGGGTGCTCAACCTGGCGCATGGCGAGCTGATGATGCTCGGCGCCTACCTTCTCGTCGCCACCGCCACCGGCTTCGGCGCCAGCCCGGCGGTGGCGCTGGTGCTGGCGCTGCTCCTGAGCCTTGCGGTCGGCGGCATGGTGTATCTGTTCCTGATGCGGCGGATGACCGGCGAGATGGTGCTGGCGGCGGTGCTGACCACCGTGGCGCTCGGGATCTTCCTGAGGGGCGTGATCCTGCTCGTCTGGTCGGCGAGCCCGCAGCACCCGCGCGACATGCTGGGCTGGGACAACCCGGTGTTCACCCTGCCCGGCGACGCGCGGATCTCGCTCTTCGCCGGGCTCCTGATTGTGACCACGGGGCTCGTCTATGCCGGGTTGTTCCTATTCCTGCGCTACAGCACCTGGGGGATGCGGATGCGGGCCGCGGGACAGGACCCGCTGCTCGCGGCACAGCGCGGCATCCACCTGCATGCCGTCTTTGCGCTGGCCTGGGGGCTTTCGACCTTCACCGGGGCCTGCGCGGGCATGCTGATCGCGCTCGACCAGGGGCTCGACAGCACCATGGTGCTGATCGGGCTCAAGGCCTTTCCGGCGGCGCTGGTGGGCGGGCTAGACAGCCTTGTCGGCGCCCTCATCGGTGCGCTGCTGATCGCCGCGGCGGAAGTGGGTGTGATCCGCTACATCGACCCGCTGCTTGCCGACGTCGTGCCCTTCCTGATCCTGATCGCCACGCTGGTGATCCGACCCTGGGGGCTGTTCGGCACCAAGGAGGAACTCGACCGTGTCTAAGGCCCCGCCCTCGGAGAGCGGACATTTCCGCACGGGTTACGCCGACGAGTTCCAGTTGATCGAAAGCCGCTTCGCGAAAGCCGCGACACTGGTTTTCGCGCTGGTGCTCCTCGGCTTTCCCTTCGTCGCTTCGCCCTTCTACATCGACCTCGCGACCCAGGTCTTTCTCGCCTCCATCGGGGCGCTGGCGTTGATGCTGCTCACGGGGATCGCCGGGCAGATCAGCCTCGGCCACGCGGGGCTGATCGCGGCGGGGGCGTTTACGGCGGGCATATTGTTCAAGGAATACGCCCTGCCCTTCTGGGTCACGATCCCGCTGTCCGCCGTCACCGGGGCGCTGCTCGGGCTGATCTTCGGCCTGCCGTCGCTGCGTCTGCGCGGGCTCTACCTCGCGGTCTCGACGCTGGCTCTGCATTTTGTCGTCGTCTACCTCGGCGGCGAATACGAGACCCGAGCCGGGTTCTCCACCGGCATCCTGGTCGATCCGCCGAAGCTGTTCGGCTGGGAGGTCTACAAGCCCGCAGCCTGGTATTTCGTCCTGCTGGCCGCCGCGCTCGGCGCGCTCTATGTCTGCATTAACCTCATGCGGTCGCGCTCGGGCCGGGCCTGGCGGGCGATCCATTCGAACGAGACCGTGGCCGAGGCGCTGGGAATCAACGTGGCGCGCTACAAGCTGCTCGCCTTCGTCGTTTCGTCGTCGATGACCGCCGTGGCCGGGGCGCTGTTCGCCTATTACCGGGGCTTCGTCTCGATCGAGGCCTTTTCGCTCTACCTCACGATCCAATACGTCGCGATGATCATCATCGGCGGCATGGGCTCGTTGCTCGGCGCGCTGCTCGGCGCCACCTTCGTCACCCTGTTCCCCTACCTGATCGAGGGGCTGATGGACGTGCTGCCCGGGGCCGACCGGCTGGCAGGCTCGGTCTTTGCCGTCAATTACGCCGCTTTCGGCGTGGTCATGGTGCTGTTCCTCGTCTTCGAGCCGCAGGGCCTCGTGGGCGTCTGGCGGCGGCTGCGCGACTATTTCCAGTTCTGGCCGTTCCGCACCAAATCGCTTGGGGGCCGGGGATGAGCCTGCTCACGGTCGAAAAGCTCGAGGTCGTCTACCAGCGTGCGATCACCGCAATCCGGGGCGTGTCGCTGACCGTGGAAGAGGGCAAGATCACCGCGCTGCTCGGCACCAACGGTGCGGGCAAGACGACGACGCTGCGGGCGATCTCGGGGTTTCTCGGGCTCGACGACGCGCGCGTGACCGAAGGGGCGATCACCTTTCGCGGCGAGCGGCTTGAGAACCGGGCGCCCTACGAGATCACCCGCAAAGGGATCGCGCTGGTCCCCGAGCGCGACAAGGTGTTTCCCAATCTCACGGTAGCGGAAAACCTCGCCGTGGTGCCGCGCCGCAAGACCGGGTCGGGGCGGGACATGGAGGCGCTGGCCTTTCACTTCTTCCCCGGGCTCGAACGGCTGCGCGGACGCACGGCGGGGCTGCTCTCGGGCGGCGAACGGCAGATGCTGGCGATTGCCGCCGGGCTGATCTGCGAGCCAGAGCTGCTGTTGATCGACGAGCTGTCGCTGGGGCTGTCGCCGGTGGCGGTCGAGGAGCTGACCCGGGCGCTCGTCGCCATCCGCGGCGAGCTCGGGCTCAGCATCCTGCTGGTCGAACAGAGCGCGACGGTGGCGCTCGGGATCGCTGACTACGGCTACGTGCTCGAAAACGGGCGGGTGGTGCTCGACGGCGATGCCGAGCGGCTTCTGGGCCATTCCGACGTGCAGGAGTTTTACCTCGGCCATACCGGCGGCGACCGGCGCAGCTACCGCGACGTGAAGAAATACCGGCGGAACCGGAGGTGGTATGGCTGATCTGGAGCTCTCCGGTCTCA
>JAGRMP010000013.1:0-1383 GCA_020441225.1 Maritimibacter sp.
ATGGCCAACATGGCGTGGAACTCGTCGATGAACACCGCGGAGGTCATCCGCATGCTCACCGACAAGGACGAGGACGGCGAATATGTGATCCCGCACATCATCTACGCCGACGCATATTCGTCGGAAACGGTGGCCTATGCGGATCTGATCCTGCCCGACACCACCTATCTGGAGCGCCACGACTGCATCTCGCTGCTCGACCGGCCGATCTGTGAGGCCGAGGCCGCTGCCGACGCCATCCGCTGGCCGGTGGTCGAACCCGACCGCAACGTGCGCAATTTCCAGACCGTGCTGATCCAGATCGCCAACCTGATGAAGCTCCCGGGCTTTGTCGATGACGACGGCAACCCGAAATGGGACAGCTACGGCGATTACATCCAGAACCACGAACGCCGCCCCGGCGTGGGCCCGCTCGCGGGCTGGCGCGGCAAGGACGGCGACAAGCACGGCCGCGGCGAAGCCAACCCGAACCAGCTGCAGAAATACATCGAGAACGGCGGATTCTGGGTCGGTCACATCCCGGAAGAGGCGCAGTTCTACAAGCCGTGGAACAAGGCCTACCAGGATTGGGCGGTCGAGATCGGCATCTACGACGCGCCGCAGTTCTACGCCTTCAACCTCTACGTCGAGCCGCTGCGCAAACTCCAGCTCGCCGCCGAGGGGCACGGCGACCAGCAGCCGCCCGAGCACCTGCGCGAGCGGGTGATCCGCACGATGGACCCGCTGCCGATCTGGTACGAACCCTTCGAAGACAGCAATGTCGACATCGAAGAGTTCAACGTCCACGCGCTCACCCAGCGGCCGATGCACATGTATCACTCCTGGGGCACGCAGAACGCCTGGCTACGCCAGATCACCGGCAAGAACGCGATGTATCTGCCGACCGCGATCTGGGAAAAGCACGGCTTCGAAGAGGGCGATTACGCCCGGATCACCAGCGCGCACGGCTCCATCGTCGTGCCGGTCGCGCATCATCCGGCGCTCAACCCGCACACGATCTGGACCTGGAACGCCATCGGCAAGCGCAAGGGCGCCTGGGCCCTGGACGAGGGCGCGCCGGAAGCCACCGAAGGTTTCCTGCTCAACCACCTGATCCACGAGCTGCAGCCGCCCAAGGGCGACGGCCGTCGCTGGACCAATTCCGACCCGGTGACCGGCCAGGCCGCGTGGTTCGACCTGCGGGTGAAAGTGGAGAAAGCAGTGCCTAAACCGGGTGAATCGCTGCCTGCCTTCCCGCCGATCAAGTCGCCTGTTGGCAAGGGTCCGAAGAAAGTCGCGAGGAAGATCTGATGACCAAGATGCCCAGCCATACCGAGAAAAAGCTCGGCCTCGTCATCGACCTCGACACCTGCGTTGGGTGCCACGGTTGTGTCACAGCCTGCA
>JAGRMP010000013.1:1407-7922 GCA_020441225.1 Maritimibacter sp.
GCGCGCCGCTCTCCGACATCGACGCTTATGGCGCCGATCCGGAGGGCACGTTCCTGAACCGGGTGTTCAGCTACAACGTCCAGCCCGATAAGGGCGGCGCGGCGCAGACGATCCACTTCCCCAAATCCTGCCTCCATTGCGAAGACGCGCCCTGCGTGCCGGTCTGCCCCACGGGCGCCAGCTACAAGCGCGTCGAGGACGGGATCGTGCTGGTCAACGAAGACCGTTGCATCGGCTGCGGGCTCTGCGCCTGGGCCTGCCCCTACGGTGCGCGCGAGCTCGACCAGGACGCCGGGATCATGAAGAAATGCACGCTCTGCGTCGACCGGATCTACAACGAGAACCTGCCCGTGGAAGACCGTGAGCCCGCCTGCGTGCGCACCTGCCCCGCGGGTGCCCGCCATTTTGGCGATCTCGGCGATCCCGACAGCGCTGTTTCCAAGCTCGTCGCCGAGCGCGGCGGCATGGATCTGATGCCCGAGCAGGGCACCAGGCCCGTCAACCAGTACCTGCCGCCGCGGCCCAAGGACACGCTCGACAAGACCCCGCCGCCGCAGCTCGCCACCGTCGCCAAGGACGCCACCGGCTTCCTCGGCTGGCTCGACAAGGCGCTCGACGCCCTGCCGGGCGGTGAAAAGCCGAAAGCGGCGCCGAAAAAGACCGCGAAGGAGAAACTCTGATGCATCCGGCACCTTCCGTCATCGTCTTCACCTCGCTCTCGGGTCTGGGCTTCGGCCTGCTCGCCTGGATCGGGCTGGGCTACCCGCAGGCCTTCGACTTCACCGGCATGGCCGCCTTCGGGGTCTATTTCGTGGCCTACGCGCTTTCCGTCGGCGGGCTCCTGTCCTCGGTCTTCCACCTCGGCAACCCGAAGAACGCGCTCTATTCCTTCACGCAATGGGAGACCTCGTGGCTCTCGCGCGAAGGCATCCTTGCGGTGGTAACGCTCTTCGCCTTCGCCCCCATGGCCATCGCGCAGATCTTCTTCGCTTCGACCGCGCTCAACTGGATCGGCCCCATCGGCACCGCGCTCGCGCTCCTCACGGTGTTCTCGACCTCGATGATCTACACCCAACTCAAAGCGATCCCGCGCTGGAACATGGCCATCAACCCAGTCCTGTTCCTCACCTACGCCATCGCCGGCGGCGCGCTCCTGTCGATGCAGGCCAAGGTCGCCGGCATCCTCATTCTCGTGCTCGTCGCGCTGCAATGGGCCGGCTGGATCATGGGCGACAACCGCCTCACCGACACCCGCTCGACCAAAGGCACTGCCACCGGGCTCGACCGGATCGGCAAGGTCACCACCTTCGAAAGCGCCCACACCGCGCGAAACTACATCCTCGACGAGATGGTCCACATCGTCGGCCGCAAGCATTCGCAAAAGCTCCGCATGATCGCGACGCTCTTTCTCGGCGTGATCCCGGTGCTCCTGCTGCTCCTGCTGCCGGCCAGTATGCCGGTCGCCATCCTGGCGCTCGTCAGCCATCTGGTCGGCCTGTTCGCCTCGCGCTGGCTGTTCTTCGCCGAGGCCGAGCACGTGGTGTCGCTCTATTACCAGCGCGGGTAACGGCCCCCGCACCCCAGGGAGGAATATCTAACAATGATGATCACACGGATCATGGCCAACCTCGCCAAGGTGACGGCGGAAGGCGTTAAGGGCAATATCGTCGAAGCGGGGCTGGTGACGGAAAAGGACGTCGCGATCAACGACCACAAGGTCGTGGTCTCGGTCAACGTGCCGGGCGATTTCATGGGCGATCTCGGCAAGCTCAAGGAAGAGATCGAAAAACGAATCGGCGACAATATCCCGCAGATCACCAACCTGCTCGTCGTGCTCACCGGTGAAAAGGGTGCCGATCTCGCGCCCGAAACGGCACCGCCTGCCGCGCCGCCGAAACTGCGCAAAGTCGCCGGCAAGAACCCGGGCGTGCCCGGGCCCGACATGCGCCCTGCCCAGGCCGCGATTCCCGGCATCAAGCACATCGTCGCGGTCGCCTCGGGCAAAGGTGGGGTCGGCAAGTCGACCACCGCGGTAAACCTCGCCGCGACCCTCGCTTCGCTCGGCTTCAAGGTCGGCCTGCTCGACGGCGACATCTATGGCCCCTCGATCCCGCGCCTTCTCGACATCACCGACCGCCCGGCGATGAAGAACGACAAGGTCGTGCCGATCGAGAAATACGGCATGAAAGTCATGTCGATGGGCTTCCTCCAGGACGAGGAGGCGCCGGTCATCTGGCGCGGACCCATGGTGGTGACCGCGCTCATGCAGATGACCCGCGACGTCGACTGGGGCGAGCTCGATTTCCTCGTGCTCGACATGCCGCCGGGCACCGGCGACGCCCAGCTCACCATGGCCCAGCAGACGCCTCTGTCGGGTGCGGTCATCGTCTCCACGCCGCAGGATCTGGCCCTTGTCGACGCCCGCAAGGGCCTCAAGATGTTCAAGGATGTCGATGTGCCGATCCTCGGGATCATCGAGAACATGTCGACCTTCGTCTGCCCGCATTGCGGCCAAGTGAGCGAGATCTTCGGTCACGGCGGCGCCGAAGCCGACGCCCGCCGTCTCGGCGTGATGTTCCTCGGCGGCATCCCGCTGCACATGGCCATCCGCGAGACCTCCGACGCCGGCAAACCCTGCATCGTCGCCAACCCCGAGGGCGAACATGCCGAACGCTACCGCAAGGTCGCGCTCAAGGTCGCGGCGCTGCTCGGCGAAGCGGAAGAGGACGACGAGGAGTAAGACGGGCGGGCTGGGGGCGCTGCCCCCAGACCCCCGGAGTATTTCAGCCAAGGAAAAGGAGCGCGATTTTTCGCGGTCCCGGGGAATGCCCCGTTGATTGGCGCTGCCCGGCATTCTACAACCGCGCAAACGTGCGAACGAGAGAGCAGATGGCCAATCATTTCTATAGAAAAGACCTGCCCGACGGGCTCGACCTCGGTCCGGTGGTGGCCATCGACACCGAAACCATGGGGCTCAACCCGCATCGCGACCGGCTCTGCGTGGTCCAGCTTTCCGCCGGCGATGGCGATGCGCATATCGTCCAGATCGTGAAAGGCCAGACCGAAGCGCCCAACCTGGTGAAAATGCTTGCCGATCCCGACACGCTGAAACTCTTTCACTACGGCCGATTCGACATCGCCATGTTGCTCAACGCCTTCGGCGTGCTCACCCAACCGGTCTATTGCACCAAGATCGCCTCGAAAATGGTGCGCACCTACACCGACCGCCACGGGCTCAAGGTGCTGCTCGACGAGCTCCTGCATGTCGACATTTCCAAGCAGCAGCAGCAGACCGACTGGGGCGCCGAAGACCTCACCGAGGCGCAGCTCGACTATGCCGCCTCCGACGTGCTCTATCTGCACCGGGTGAAGGACAAGCTCGACGCGCGGCTCGCCCGCGAGGGGCGTAGCGAGGTTGCCCAGGCGGCGTTCGACTTCCTGCCGACGCGCGCGAAGCTCGACCTCATGGGCTGGCCCGAGACCGATATCTTCTCGCATTAGCGCACGCCCCCTCACCACCATTTTGATTGACAAAACGTCCCGCCCGGGCGCCAAATGAAAGCGAAGATGCATGACCTCGTGCCTCACCGTTCGTGCCTGGGCCGCATCGGCCACCGCACGGAAAACACCGCAGAAATCGCCCGTGAGATTCGGGCGGGTGTTCCAGCGCAGGCCAGTGAATCGTACGCACTCCCCCGCAATACCCGGCGCTCCGATCTTCGTGTCCCGGAGCCATGCGCAGCGATTGAACCATCATCTCATGCCCGTCCCGGGCAATCTTTCCCCACGGAAACCGTGACCACCGGCCCAAGGCGCCGACCGCATGACGCGGTCGGGGCGGCGGACCAATCTGAGCAAGGAAGCAGAATGAAGTATCAGATCAGCGGCAAACAGATCGACATCGGTGACGCCCTCTCCACCCATGTGAAGCAGGAGCTCGGCAGTGTGATCGAGAAATACGCCCAGCGTCCGACCGACGCCCAGGTGGTCTTCTCGAAAACCGCCCATGAATACGTCTGTGAAGCCGTGGTGCATCTGTCCACCGGGCTCACCGCCCAGGCCAGCGCCCGCGCGACCGAGATCTATGCCGCCTTCGATGAATGCGCCGAGAAGATGGACAAGCAGCTCCGTCGCTACAAGCGCCGGCTGAAAGACCACCACAGGGACCGTGCGAACCCGGTTGAAGTTTTGGGTGGTGCCTCGTATATCCTCGCCGCAGGAAACGAAGGCGAAGAGGCCGAACCCGACACGCTGCAACCGATCATCATCGCCGAGATGGAGGCCGCGGTTCAGACGATCTCTGTTGGCGAGGCCGTGATGCAGATGGAGTTGGCGAACGCGCCGGTGCTCGTCTTCCGGAACGAGAAAACCAACGGGGTGAACGTCGTCTATCGTCGTGAAGACGGCAATATCGGATGGATTGACCCCGGCACCTCGGCCTGAGACCGCGATATTGAGCGGGCCGGAACGGAAGTAGAGACGATGGATCTGTCGAAAATTCTCCGGCCCGCCGCGGTCAAGGTCTTGGCCAATACGTCGAGCAAGAAACGGCTGTTTCAGGACCTCGGCGATATCGTCGAAAGTTGCTACGGGCTCGACAGCAACAAGGCCTTCACCGCGCTCCAGTCGCGTGAGTCGCTGGGGCCCACCGGTGTCGGCCATGGCGTCGCCCTGCCGCATGCGCGGCTCGAGGGGCTGGACAAGGTCGTCGGCGCCTTCATCCGGATCGAGAAGCCGCTCGATTTCGACGCGGTCGATCGCCAGCCGGTCGATCTGATCTTTGCGCTCTTCGCCCCCGACGGGGCCGGGGTCGACCACCTCAAGGCGCTCGCCCTGGTCTCGCGCACGATGCGCAACGCCGACACCACCGCCAAGCTGCGCGCGAACGACGAGCCCGATACGCTCTACACCATCCTGATCGAGAGCCAGGGCACCCGCGCTGCCTGACGGTGCGTCAGGCGCCAGGCACCCAGTCTTCGAAACCGAACTGCATGTAATCGCGCTGGTAGGCGGCCCGCACCGCGCCCTCGACCGTCGCGTCGTAGATGTCGCTCAGCGCATAGGGGGTGTCCGTCTCCGGCAACGGCGCCGGCGGTCCCTCGCAGCCCACCTCTTCTCCCAGCCGCGCCAGCCCCGAGGCGAGCTGCGCCTCGCGCAGGATGTGGTCGGGCTGGATCACCGGCGAAAACCCGGCGATCACTTGTGTCTGCGTCGCCCAGGATCCGGCCACGCGCAGCGCGGTCTGGCCTGCGAGCGTCTTGCGCACCACTTCGAGAAAGCCGAGAAAACCCGCCCGGTGCGCTTCGGGGTCCCAATCCTCGCCCGGTACGGCCGTCTCGGGGAGCGGCACGCCATATTGCTCGATCAACACCTTGCGCACCTCGGGACGCGCCCCTTGCCCGTCGTTCAGAAACTGCCGGCAAAAGGCTGCATGCGCCCGGGCTGCCGGGTGGCGCAACACGGTGAAACTGCGGTGTCCGGGATGCAGCCGCTTCCAGCGCCTGAGCGTCTTTTGGTTCATCTCCGTCGAAAGCGCCTCCGTCTCCACCCCGTCGACCGCCGCCATCCAGCCGCGCAACGCGGCGACCGGCCCGCCCGGGATCGGCAGCAACAAAAGCGGCGCCCCTGCGGCGGCGATGTAGCTCGGCACTGCCGCTGGCCGCCGCGGCTCGAAATTCGGCGCGCTCTCCAGATCGAACGCGGTGATCTTCGCGACCGCCTCCGCCATTTCCGAAAAATTCGCCACCTTGTCTTCGAGCGGCTCCGGGTTCTGCTTCTTGAACTTGTCCGAATGCCCCTCCAGCACGGTTTCTTCGCCCAGGAACCGCGCCAGACCGTTCACCACCTCGATGTCGCGAATGTCGTCGTAGTTGATGTAAAAGGCCGTCTGCCCGGTCCGTTGCAGCCGCGAGAGGATTTCGAGCTGAAACGCCTTGATCGCGGCGAGCTGGGTTTCGAACTCCTCGGCCACGAATACCGCCTTGGCCCTTTTCGCGTGCTTGACGTTGCCCAGCGCCCACTGGTTCGTCTCCCGCGCGATCGCCCGGCTCACGTAGGCCTCGACGAAATTTCGGCTGAGCACCACCTTGGCGCAAGCCGGATCGTCGATGACGCGGTCGAAGATCCGCCGGTCGTGGTCGTGAAAGAACCGAAATCCGGGGATTCCCGCTGCCCGCTCTTTCATCCGCCCGAACAAGGCCACCGGGTCGGCGTTGCGCGCCTCGAGCGAGATCCCGAACAGTTCCTCGGTCCCGGGCCGCACCATGAAATAGGGGTTGAACGCCTCGCCGTAGGTCTCCAGCCCAGGGAACAGATCGAGGTTGGACTCGAGGAAATTCGACCCGGTCCGCATTTCGGCGAAGATCACGAAACTGTCGAATTTGCGGCTCATCGGTCGAACCTCATCCTAACACCCCTCACTTCACAAGGTAGGGTTTTCGCGGCTTTTCCCGATGCCCGCGCCCCCCGATCGTGGCGGGGAAATCACCCATCAGATGCGGCTGCATCCCCTGGTT
>JAGRMP010000188.1 GCA_020441225.1 Maritimibacter sp.
GCGAGCTTGTAGCCCCAGACCCCGAGGCCGACGACAAGCACCAGCGACAGGACGGCACCCGCGATGTTGAGCGCCGCCGGTCCCGCGGGCGCGGCGCCCTGCCTGCCGCGCTGCGGCGCAGCCGGTTCGGTCGGGGCCATCGGTGCCGCGCCGTAGCCGGCGCCGGGTCCCGCCGCCCGCCGGTTCACCTGCGGGGCGATCACGGGCTGGGCCGGATGGCCGCGGTAGGGCTCCGGTGCCGGGAAGCCGTCGCCCTGGCCCGCACCGCGGGGAGCCGCGGCATGGCTCTGCGGCGGGTAGCTCTGGGATGGGTAGCTCTGGGGGTCGTAACGCGGATCAACGCGGTCCTGCGCGGCCTGCGGTCTTTCGACATAGGTCCGACCCTGGGCGTGGACCTGCCCATAGCGGCCCTGCTGGATTCCGGGTGCGCCGAAGGGAGCAGCCGCGCTCCCCCAATCTGATACCGTCATTTGCCTGCTCCGTCCGGCGTTCGGGGCGGAAACTCCGCCCTCGCCGGTTGTTTTCAACTGCTCAGCGCCCCGGAGCCGGGCACGTATCCGTGCGCCTTGGTCAGCGCATCTCCTCGGCCGGGGTCACCCCCAGAATACCAAGACCGGCGGAAATCACAACATGAACGGCACGGGCAAGCGGGATTTTGGCCGATGTTGCCTCAGCGTCACCCTCCTGGACGAAGCGCAGATGCGGCGCGTCGTTGCCCCGGTTCCACAAGGCATGGAAGTCGGAAGCGAGCTCGTAGAGGTAGAACGCCACCCGGTGCGGCTCGTGGGTGCGCGCGGCGATCTCGACCAGACGCGGCCATTCGGCGAGCTTCTTGGCGACCGCGATCTCGGCGGCATCCTCCAGCACCGGGGCGCCGTCCGTGGGCAGGCCCGCCGCATCGGCCTTGCGCAGCACCGAGTTGATCCTTGCGCTGGCGTATTGCACGTAGAAAACCGGGTTCTCGCGGCTCTGCTCCAGCACCTTGTCGAAGTCGAAATCGAGCGGCGCGTCGTTCTTGCGGGTGAGCATGACGAAGCGGGTCACGTCCGCCCCCACCTGGTCGACCACGTCGCGCAGCGTCACGAAATTGCCGGCCCGCTTCGACATCTTGAACGGCTCGCCGTTCTTGTAGAGCTTCACGAGCTGGGTGAGCTTGATGTCCATGCCGACCCGGTTCGAGCCGAGGGCTGCCACCGCCGCCTTCATCCGCTTGACATAGCCGCCATGGTCGGCGCCGAAGACGTCGATGAGCTGGTCGAAGCCGCGGGTCACCTTGTCGTAATGATAGGCGATGTCGGGGGCGAAATAGGTCCAGGACCCGTCCGACTTCTTGATCGGCCGATCGACGTCGTCGCCGTAATCGGTCGACTTGAACAGGGTCTGCTCGCGCGGTTCCCAATCCTCGGGCATCTTGCCCTTGGGCGGCTCCAGCGTGCCCCGGTAGATCAGCCCCTTGCCTTCGAGATCCTTGATCGCCGCCTCGATCTGGCCGGTGCCGTAGAGGCTTTTTTCCGAGAAGAACACATCCATCTCGACGCCCAGCGCCTTCAGGTCTGCGCGGATCATCTCCATCATCTTGCCGATGGCAAACTCGCGCACCTCGTCGAGCCAGGCCTCCTCGGGCTGGTCGATCCATTCGTCGCCGACCCGCTCGGCCAGTTCCTCGCCGACCGCGACGAGGTAATCGCCCGGGTAGAGCCCCTCCTCGATCAGCGGCATGTGGCCCATCGCCTCGCGGTAGCGCTCGAAGACCGAGCGCGCGAGCACGTCGACCTGGGCGCCGCCGTCGTTGATGTAATATTCGCGGGTGACGTCGTGGCCGGAGAACTGAAGCAGGCTCGCGAGCGCATCGCCGAAGACGGCCCCCCGCGTGTGGCCCACGTGCAGCGGGCCGGTCGGGTTGGCGGAGACGAACTCGACGTTGACCTTCTGCCCCGCGCCCATCTGCGACCGGCCGTAGCCCGGGTCGGCAAGCACTGCTGCAACCAGCCCCGACCAGATCCCGTCCGCGAGGACCAGGTTGATGAAGCCGGGACCGGCGACGTTGGCGGCGGCGATCCGGTCGTCGGCGACCAGCCTTGCCGCCAGCGCCTCGGCGATGTCGCGCGGCTTCCCGCCTGCGGGCTTCGCCAGCACCATCGCGGCGTTGGTCGCCATGTCGCCGTGGCCCGCGTCGCGCGGCGGCTCGACCGCCACGTTGTCGAAGCTCAGCCCCGCGGGCAGCTGCCCGCCCGAGACCATCTCCTCGAGGGCGGAGACCACCAGGGCGC
>JAGRMP010000014.1 GCA_020441225.1 Maritimibacter sp.
CCGAGCTCGACGAACAGGTGAGCTACGCCGGGATCGCGAGGGCCTGTGGCCTCCAGGGCGTGGTCGCGCGGACGATGGACGAGCTCACCGCCGCGCTCGCGCAGGCCATCGCCGACCAGAAGGCGGGCAAGACCACCCTCATCGAGGCGATGATCAACCAGGAGCTCGGCGAACCCTTCCGCCGCGATGCGATGAAAAAGCCGGTCGCGGTGGCGGGCATCGACCCGGGCGACATGAAGGCGTGAGCCGCCGGAACGGCCCTTGAGGAAACGTACGTTACCGTATGTAATGCTGCCCCGGTCCAGTGCCGGACCGATAACATACGCTTACGTATGGTGCGAGTCCCGGACCTCGCGCCGTCAAAGGTGACTTGCAAACCCGGCCCCGCGCGGCACAGAGTACGGCCATGTTCGATCTGCAGGTTCCGTTCTTCATCCCGGTCTGGCGCCGGGTCGTCACCACCGGGGTCACCCTCGGCTGGGCGGCGTTCGAATACCTGACCGGCTCGCCCGGCTGGGCGCTCCTGTTCGCGGGGGCCGGGGCCTATTGCTTCTACAGTTTCTTCGTCGTCTGGGACCCGAAGCGCGACGACCGGAGCGAAGACGCCGACTGATCGCGGGGCCGCTTCACAGGCCGAGGCGCGGATCGCATCCCACGCGCGGCTGGCCCGCGGCGCAGTCCCGCAGCCCCCGGGCCACCGGCTCGGGCGGCGGACAGGGCGTACTGTCCCGCCTGTCGACATGGGTCAGCAGGCATTCGACCGTGGCCGCGATCTCCCCGTCGCCCCGGTGGATCCGGTGAAACAGATGCAGCTTGGCCCCGGTCGCCCCGAGGATCTGCGTCGTCGCCGAGATCCGCTCGCCGGGCCGCGCCGGGCAGAGCGTCGCCAGGTGGCTCTCGCCATGCACCCAGTGCCCGGCCGCCTCCGTGCCCGCGACGCTCTCGACGAACCGCGCCGAGGCCTTCGTGGCGACCTCCAGGTAATGCGGCGCGGCGACAAGCCCGTCAGCCCCCGCCCATGCGGTTGGTACCTGGCCCGCAAAACTCACCGGCAGCGCGCCGTCCTCAGCCGCCGGATGCGCAAGCCCCGCCTCATGCGCGGCGATCACCCCGCCCGCGCCGGAGCCCGTCCGTTTCAACGCCCGCATCATGGCGACGAGGTTGTCGTCGCGCAGCCGTTCCAGCTCGCGGAACGACAGATGCCCCGATTGCGCATCGGACTGCCCGGCGATCAGCTCGACCAGCTCGTCGGTGAACGGGGGCACGTCCATGAGCTTGGTCCAGGGCCAGTCCAGCGCCGGGCCGAACTGGGCCATGAAATGCTTCATCCCCGCCTCGCCGCCGGCGATCCGGTAGGTTTCGAACAGGCCCATCTGTGCCCATCGCAGGCCAAACCCCATGCGGATCGCCTCGTCGATCACTTCCGTCGTGGCGATCCCGTCATGGACCAGCCAGAGCGACTCGCGCCAGACCGCTTCGAGCAGACGGTCGGCGATATGGGCGTCGATCTCGTGGTGCAGATGCAGGGGATACATGCCGATGGATCTCAGGATCTCGTCGGCGCGGTGGAGCAGGGTGAAATCGCCCACCAGCTCGACCAGCGGCAGGAGATAGACCGGATTGAACGGGTGGGCGACGATGGCGCGCGCGCCGCCCGCATTGAGCTCGGAGGGTTTGAAGCCGGAGGTCGACGAACCCACCACCGCGTCCGGCGCAGCGGCTGAGATCGCGCCCAGCACCTTGTGCTTGAGCTCCAGCCGTTCGGGCACGCTTTCCTGCACCCAGGCCGCACCTGCCACCGCTTCGGCCAGCTCGTCATGAAAGCTGAGACTGCCTTCGTCGGGCAGCGGCCGATCGTAGAGCGCGGGCAGTGCCCGGCGCGCGCCCGCAAGCACCTCGCCGATCTTGCGCCGCGCTTCCGGGTCGGGGTCGAAGACCGCCACGTCCCAGCCGTTCAAAAGGAACCGCGCGGCCCAGCCGCCGCCGATCACCCCGCCGCCGATGATTGCTGCCTTTTGGGTCATGGGTCCTGTGCCTCCCGGGTCGCTCAGGTGCTTGGCACCGCGACGGTTTCAACAATGTTCAAACTTGAACGCATTTGCTTTGACCGCATCTGTGCGCGGTGGCCTCCGGCCCGCTTCACGCCGCCGGCGCGCGCTTCACCAGCCCCAGCTTCTCGCGCACCGCCGCCGGCCCGATCACCCGCGCGCCCATGTTCTCAATGATGTCCACCGCGCGCTCCACCAATTGCGCGTTGGTCGCGAGCACGCCCCTGTCGAGGAACAGGTTGTCCTCCAGCCCGACCCGCACATTGCCGCCCGCGAGCACCGCGGCGGCGACGTAGGGCATCTGGTCGCGGCCGAGCGAAAAGGCCGACCAGGTCCAGTCCTCGGGCACCGCATTCACCATCGCCATCAGCGTTCCCAGGTCATTGGGCGCGCCCCAGGGCACGCCCATGCAGAGCTGCACCAGTGCCTGCGGGGCGAGTGTGCCCTCCTTCACCAGTTCCTTGGCGAACCACAGATGCCCGGTGTCGAAGGCTTCGATCTCGGGCTTCACCCCCAGCTCGGTCATCATCCCGCCCATGGCCCGCAGCATGCCCGGCGTGTTGGTCATCACGTAATCGGCTTCGGCGAAATTCATCGTGCCGCAATCGAGTGTGCAGATTTCCGGCAGGCAGTCGCGGATATGGGCGAGCCGTTCGGTCGCGCCGGCCATGTCGGTGCCCCTGGCGTTGAGCGGCAGCGGCGCTTCGGGGGAACCGAAGACCATGTCGCCGCCCATGCCTGCCGTGAGGTTGAGCACCACATCGGTGCCGGCGTCGCGGATCCGCTCGGTCACTTCGCGGTAGAGCGCCGGGTCGCGGGCGGGCGCGCCGGTCTCGGGGTCGCGCACGTGGCAATGCACCACCGCCGCACCGGCCTTGGCGGCATCGAGCGCGCTCGCGGCGATCTCGGCGGGGCTGCGCGGTACATGCGGGCTGCGGTCCTGGGTGCCGCCCGAACCGGTCACGGCGCAGGTGATGAAGACCTCGCGGTTCATGGTGAGCGGCATGCCTCTTCTCCTCGATTGTGACCGGCGCCCGGGTGGCGGACCCTCGGGGGAAAGTGTTAGGGGACGTTGAGCCCCCGGTCTACCGGGGGATCGTCGAAATGCCGAATCCGGTCGACAGCGCTTGGCGAAAGGCTAGTGTCGGGCCGATGAAAAACGGGAGAGCAGCATGCGCTACCACAGTCCTGAAACATTCGAGGAGGCATCCCGACTCGCCGCCGCGGCCAGCGGGACGACGCGATTTCTCGCCGGTGGCACCGATGTGCTGGTGCAGTTGCGCACCGGGCTGGTGACCCCCGACGACCTCATCGACCTCAAGCATATTCCCGGCACGGATACGATCGAGCGCCGTGCGGACGGCGGCTGGCAGATCGGCGTCGCCGTGTCGGGGGCGATGCTCGGCGAACACCCCGAGCTCAAGCGCGACTGGCCGGGCGTGGTCGAGGCGATGGAGCTTGTCGGCTCGACCCAGGTCCAGGGCCGGGCGACGCTGACCGGCAACCTGTGCAACGGCTCGCCCGCCGCCGACAGCGTCCCGGCGCTGGTCGCCGCGGGTGCCGTGGTGCAGGTCACGGGGCCCAATGGCCTGCGCGAGGTGCCGGTCGAAGAGATCCCCTCGGGACCCGGCAAAACCACGCTCGGCACCGGCGAGCTGATCTCGGCGCTGATCCTGCCGCCGCGGGGCGCGGCGGGCGGCGACGCCTACCAGCGGTTCATCCCCCGCACCGAGATGGACATCGCGGTGGTCGGCTGCGCGGTCAACCTGGTGCTCGACGGCGACACGATCAGTGCCGCGCGGGTGGCGCTGGGCGCGGTCGGCCCGACCGTGATGCTGGTGCCCGACGCCGCGGAAGCGCTGATCGGATCGGCCTGGGACGGTGCGGCCCGCGCGCGGCTCGAAGCCGCGGCCCGCGCCGCCGCCAAACCCATCGACGACAAGCGCGGCACGGCCGAGTTCCGCACCCATGTCGCGGGCGTGCTCGCGGGCCGGGTCGCCGAGATCGCCCATACACGTGCGAAAGGAGGTGCGGCATGAGCCGGATCCATATCACCACCGAGATCAACGGCGACGTGGTCGAATTTCTCGCCGACCCGCGCGAAACCCTGCTCGACGTGCTGCGCGACCGGGCCGGGCTGACCGGCTCGAAAGAAGGCTGCGGCACCGGCGAT
>JAGRMP010000189.1 GCA_020441225.1 Maritimibacter sp.
TCCACCACCACGATGGCGTCATCGACCAGCAGGCCGATCGCCAGCACCATGGCGAACATCGTCAGCGTGTTGATCGAGTAGCCGAGCGCCGAAAGCACCGCGAAGGTGCCCGCGAGCACCACCGGCACGGCGAGGATCGGGATGATCGTCGCGCGCCATTTCTGCAGGAAGACCAGGATCACCAGGAACACCAGCCCGATGGCCTCGATCAGCGTGTGATAAACCTTTTCGATCGACAGTTCGACGAAAGGCGAGGTGTCGTAGGCGATCTTGAAGGCAACCCCTTCGGGCAGCGAGGCTTCGAGCTCATCCAGCGTCGCGCGCACCGCGTTGGCGGTATCGACCGCGTTGGCGCCGGTGGCGAGGTTCACGCCGAACCCGGCGGCGTTCTCGCCGCTGAACCGCGAGTCGCCGCCGTAGCTTTCCTGCCCGATCTCGATCTGGGCGATGTCGCCGAGCAGCACCTGCGCGCCGCCCTCGTCGGACTTCAGCAGGATGTTCTCGAATTCCTCGATCGAGGAGAGCTGGCTCTGGGCGGTGATGGTGGCGGTGAACTGCTGGCCTTCGACCACCGGCAGGCTGCCGAGGGAGCCAACCGAAACGGTGGTATTCTGCGCCGAGATCGCGCTGGTCACATCCGAGGGTGTGAGCTGGTATTCGGCGAGCGACAGCGGATCGAGCCAGACCCTGAGCGCATAGCCGGAGCCGAAGGAATTGGTGCCGCCGACGCCCTCGGTGCGCAGCACCGGCCCCGAGACCTGGTTGTCGAGGATGTCGCCGAGCTCGATCGTCGAATAGCGCCCGTCGGTCGACACGATGGCGCCGATCATCAGGATCGAGGACGACGAGCGGTTGACCGACACGCCGGAGGATTGCACCGCGCTGGGCAGCCGGCTTTCGACCTGGCTGACCTTCGACTGCACGTTGTTCTGGGCATCGACCGGGTCGATGCTCTCGTCGAAGGTGAGCGAGATCGACGAGGAGCCTTCGCGCGAGGTGCTCTCCATGTAGAGCACACCGTCGAGACCGGTCATCGCGTCCTCGAGAACCGCGGTCACCGAGTTTTCGACCGCGGTCGCCGTGGCGCCGGAATAGTTCGCCGAGACCCGGATCGTCGTCGGCGAGATGTCGGGGTATTGCGAGACCGGCAGCTGGGTGAAGGCATAGACGCCGGCGAGCATGGTCACGATCGCCAGCACCCAGGCGAAGACGGGGCGGTGAATAAAGAACTGGGGCATCGGTCAGTCGCCTTCGGCCGGTGCGGCGTCCGCGGCGGGGGCGCTGTCGCCACCGGAGGCGACTTCCTCGACGACGCCCGAGGCGGTGATCGTCACCGGGACCGTGGTGACCTCGGCCCCGTCGGTCAAATTCGACAGGCCATCGACGATCACCTGGTCACCGGCGCTGACCCCGTCGGTGACCACCCAGGCGTTCTGGTAGGTGCCGGTGTAGCTGAGCGTGACCTGTTCCGCCCTGCCGTCGGTGGCGAGAAAAGCCGTGAGCGTGCCGTCGGACTGCCGTTCGGTTGCGCGCTGCGGCACCAGGATCGCAGACTGCGATCCGATGGCGAGCTGCACCCGCAGGAACTGCCCGGGCAGGATCATCCGGTCGGGGTTGTCGAACTGGAACCGCATGTCGACCGAGCCGGTGCTGGTCGAGACCGAGATGCCCGGGCTGACCAGCGTGCCGGTACCCTGGTAGGTCGAGCCGCTTTCGAGGGTGACCGTGGCGTCGAGCGCGGCCCCCGGCTGCATCGCGCCCTGATCGATCCGCTCGCGCACCCGGGTGATCCGGGCGGAGCTTTCGGCGACATCGACAAAGATCGGGTCCAGCGCCGTGACCGTCGTCAGCGCATCGGCCTGGTTGGCGGTGACGAGCGCGCCGACCGAGACCTGGCTCACGTCGACCACGCCGGCGATCGGGCTGGTCACGATGACCCGGTCGAGATCGAGCTTGGCGCTCTGCAGGCTGGCCTTGGCCCCGCTGAGCGTGGCCTCGGCCTGCGCCAGTGACGCCTGGGCCGCCTGCAGATCGGAGGTTGTCACGCCGACACCCTCGAGCCGCGTGTAACGGTCGACCGTCGCCTGCGCGGTGTCGCGCGCCGCCTGGGCACTGGCGAGCTCGGCCTCGGCGGCGGCATAGGCGGCCTCGTAGCTGTCGGCTTCGAGCCGGAACAGCACGTCGCCCGCCTCGATGTTCGTCCCGGGCTGGAACAGGATTTCCTCGATCATGCCGCCCACGCGCGGCCGGATCTCGGTCTGTTCGCTGGCGGCGGCGCGCCCGGGCAGGGTGACGGTGAACGGCACCTCGGTCTGTTCGAGCGTGACCACGCCAACCTCGGTCGGACCGGAGGCACCGCCCGGAGGGCCCATCTGCGCACTGCCCGCAAGGGGAAAGGTTGTGACGAACATGGCGGCTGCCACCGGCAGCGCGAATTTTGAAATGCCCATTGAGAATCCTTCTGGCGTCATGCGGGTTGGGGCGCTCGAACATATGATACGCCCTGTCTCGGGGTTTCCGTCGTGGGAAATTTCGGGCGGTGCAGATCACGAGGTCCGCAGGGACCGGACCGGCCTTTCTGGCATGCTCGACCGGCGACTCCGGTCAGCGACTGCTCTCGTGCCGGCCCTGGTTGAAGCGCCGACATGGATATCCGGATACTCGCTCACCCCGACTTATGCAATGCCGTTCTTGTTCAAGGCATACCGATCTCCACGACGAGGAGCTGTACGCCGCAGCGAAAGTCCAAGGCGGGAAGCGAACGTCGGCGAGCAGATGGAAATTCATCGCGCGCCGCAGGTGCTGGGTAAGGCAATGCACGATGCATCTGGTTCCGCTGCGAGCTCGATCCGGGCATTCGCTGCACGGTTCGCCAACGACAGCTTCGGGGCCGACCGTGGAACAATGCGACGGTCGTCCGAGCTACGGGGAGGCCGGTTGCCAAGGAGATGTGGAGCCGCTGGCCCGGCGGGCCCGGCTGATCTCGAAGGAAGCATCGCGGCGCGGCCGATCTCGGCGCGGACCGCCGTGACCGCGCCAATTGCGACTGGGAATGATCATCGCGCCGTGGCAATGGGCGACGGACGAGGCGACCCCCGGCAGCCGGGCCAGGGAAATCCAATTGTGGACCACGCCCTGAAACGTGGTCCACATTTGGCCACGGTACGCCCAACAAAATAAGGGATTTGCGGAGAAAATGGCAGCCCGTAGGGGAATCGAACCCCTCTTTCCAGGTTGAAAACCTGGCGTCCTAACCGATAGACGAACGGGCCGCGCTGTCGGTAGCGCGGTGTTTAGGAAAACGCGGCAGGGCGCGCAAGGGGATTCTTGCGCCGGGGTGGAAAATTCTCACCCCGTGCCGCAACCGTCGATCCGGGCCCGTGTCCGGCCCGTTGCACCCGTCGGGGACAGCGGCACGGGCGCGCGCGTGAGGCCTGGCGCGGGGGGTGGGCGCGTAGGCCCGGGCAGGGACCTCGGAACAGCCGGGGGCGCATCGACGATGGCCGAGGTGCCGCGCGAATGCGTGCCGCAGGCAGGCGTGCTGCCCGGATCGCCGCCCGGGGCGGCGACGGTCTCGCCCCTGCGGCGCAGCTCGGCTTCCCGGCAATCGACGCAGAGCGACGTCGTGCCGGTTCGAGCGGCGAGGTGGCGGGTGGGCCTGGACTGGCCGACGCCGGGCGGACCGGGCAGGACGACCGGCCCCGGCTCCCGCACCGGGCCCCGGCGAGGACCTCGACGCGGGCCCTATGCGAGCGCGGCGTCGGCGAGGCGGAGCTGCGGCGTGACGCGGCCGTTCCAGTGGTTGAGTTCGAGATGGCCGGCGAAATGGAACCGCGCGCCCCTGTGGTTTGCGAGCGCCGGCCCGAGCTCGCTGTCGAAGGCGCCGAAAGCGATGGCTTCGAGCTTGCCGCCGAGCCCGTCGGTGATCGCGAGCTTGAGGTGGTTCTGGCCCACGGGGCGGGCGAAGCCGATGCCCATGTCGGGAAAGGCGAAGCGCGGGGCGGAGGCACCGGCGCCGAAGGGTCCGGCGGCCTCGATCCGTTCGATGAGTTCCGGGGTCACCGCACCCGGCATCAGCACGCCGTCCAGGCGTAGTTCGCGCGGCCCCATTGCGCCGGCGCCCTGGCGGGCAAGGAGCGCGCCGAGCCGGTCCATGGCCGGCTCGAGCTGGTCGCGCGTGAGCGTGAGCCCTGCCGCCATCTTGTGACCGCCGCCCCGCTCGATCAGCCCCTCGGCCGCGAGCGCCTGGACCGACGCACCGAGGTCGATGCCGGTCACGGAGCGACCCGAGCCCTTGCCTTCGCCCGCGGCATCGATGCCGATCACCACGGCGGGGCGGTTCGCGGCCTCCTTGAGGCGCGCGGCGACGATGCCGACGACGCCGGGGTGCCAACCGTCGCCCGCGGCCCAGACCAGCGGCCCGTCGAGGCCGCGGTCCTCGGCCTGACGGAGCGCGGCGGCGAGCACTTCGGCCTCGATCTCGCGCCGGTCGGTGTTGAGCCCGTCGAGCTTGAGGGCGAGGGCCTGGGCCTCGGCAGGGTCGGTGGCGGTGAGCAGCCGGGTGCCGAGATCGGCGGCGCCGATCCTGCCGCCCGCGTTGATCCTGGGGCCCATCAGGAACCCGAGATGGTAGGGGGTAGGGGCGGTGTTCATCCGAGCGACATCGCCGAGCGCGACGAGGCCAGGACGGGCGCGCCGCGCCATCACCTTGAGCCCCTGGACGACCAGCGCGCGGTTGGCGCCGATCAGCGGCGCGACATCGGCGACGGTGGCGAGCGCCACGAGGTCGAGGAGCGCCATGAGATCGGGGCCTTTGCGGCCCTGGTCGCGCAGCAGCCGGCCGATCTCGACCAGGAGCAGAAAGACGACGCCGGCGGCGCAGAGGTAGCCGAGGTCGCCGCTCTCGTCCTGGCGGTTGGGGTTCACCAGCGCCAGCGCCGGGGGCAGGGTCTCGCCGCCCAGGTGGTGGTCGAGCACGACGACATCGGCCCCCCTGGCGGTGGCGGCGGCGATGGGCTCGTGGCTGAGCGTACCGGCGTCGACCACGACGATCAGCGAATGGGTCGCGGCCAGGGCCTCCATCGCGGGGACGTTGGGGCCGTAGCCCTCGTCGATCCGGTCGGGGATGTAGAGCGTGGGGTCCTGGCCGAAAAAACGGAACCAGTCGATCAGGAGCGCGGCCGAACTTGCGCCGTCGACGTCGTAATCGGCAAAGACCGCGACCTTCTCGCGCGCATCGACCGCGGCGAGAACGCGGGCCGCGGCGGTCTCCATGTCCTTGAGGCGGCGCGGGTCGGGGAGCGTGTCGCGCAGGGTGGGGGCGAGGAAGGCCG
>JAGRMP010000015.1:0-981 GCA_020441225.1 Maritimibacter sp.
CAGTACGTGCGCATATCCGTGCGATTTCAGAGCGTTACATCATCGAGGGCGAGACCGCCGACGGGGCGCTGATGTTCCTGCCCTCGGAGGCGGTCTATGCCGAGCTGCACGCCAATTTCTCCGACGTGGTACGCGAGGGCTTCGCAGCACGGGTCTGGATCGTCTCGCCGACCACCTGCATGGCGACGCTGAACACCATGCGGGCGATCCTCAAGGACGCGCGGATGCGCGAGCAGGCGGGGGCGATCCGGCGCGAGCTGGGCCTGCTGCACAAGGACGTGGAGCGGCTGGGCGACCGGGTGATCAACCTCGACCGGCATTTCGGGCAGGCCGCCAAGGACATCGCCGACATCAAGGTCAGCGCCGACAAGGCGGGGCGGCGGGCGCTGCGGCTGGACAGTTTCGACTTCGAGGAGATCGCGCCGGAGGCGCCGCAGAACGTGGTGCCGATGAGCAAATCCGAGCCCTGAGCGGGAGAATCGGACCGACTCACCGTGCGGCCTTGTTAACAAGGGCGATGGGGCGGTTTTGGCGTGTCGGTATCACGTCGGTATTGCGTCGGTATCGCGTCGGTGCGTGGATCGGTGATGGGGCGGGGTTAACGGGGCGTGCGGCGGGCTTGCGCGGGTCTTGACGGGGACGGGTTCACCTCGACGCTTGTCGAAGCGCGCCCCTCCGACCGTCGAAAAACGGACGCTCTTTGCAGGTCCCACCGGAGCGCCAGGCCCGGATCGCGCCCGACCCGCCCCGCCCGCGCGGAACGCGCGCCTCTGGCGCGACGCGGGCGCGATTGCATCGCCCCGCCCTCGCGCCGGGCGCGATCCTTTGTGCCGGGACGGGATGGTTCCGCGTCCCTTGGGTCTGGCATGATCCATTGCGGTGGGGGGCGTTTCGCGGCCGGACGCGATCCCCAAGCGCGAGTGCTCTTCAACCCGCCGCTGCCTCGGGCCGCCGGCCGAGGGACTGCGAGATCGCCTCGGA
>JAGRMP010000015.1:1031-2564 GCA_020441225.1 Maritimibacter sp.
ACCGGGCCGGTGACGTTGAGGGCGGCGCGCACGGTGCCGTCGTGGTCGAGCACCGGCACCGCGCAGGAGCCGATGCCGGTCTCGAAATTGCCCGCGCTCCAGGCGAAGCCCTGGGCGCGGTCGCGGGCGATCTGGTCCTTGAGCGCGCGCAGGCTGGTCGAGGTCTTGTCGGAATAGGCCGGCAGGCGCTCGCCCTCGTAGAGCCGGTCCAGCGCCTCGCCGGGCAGATAGGACAGCAACACCCGCCCGACCGTGGTGGCATGGGCGGGCAGGCGGGTGCCCTCGCGGACATTGCTGACCAGATGCGCGTTCGGAGCCTCGCGCACCACGTAGATGATCTCGCGCCGGTCGAGGATCCCCAGATGCGAGGAGAGCTTCAGCGTCTCGGAGAGCGCCTGCATCACCGGGCGGGCGAGGCGGGTGATGTCGCGCCCGGCCAGCGCGTCCCCGGCCAGGGCGATCAGCCCCGGCCCGAGCCGCCAGCCGTTGCCCTCGGCCGGCTCGATCATCGCCTCGGCCTGCAGCGTGTGCAGGAGGCGAATCAGGGTGGTGCGGTTGATTCCCAGCGTTTTCGCGGTGTGGCTGACATTGGCGCAGGTCCCGCCCCCGGCGATGTGGCGCAGCAGCGCGAAGGCGCGCTCCACGGGCGGCACGGAATAGGCGGGGGAGGCGTCGGTCTGCGGCATGGTGATCAACCTTGATCGGGACATTCATATTTGAACGACATGACCTTAGAGCCTTCGCCGCCGCGGCGCAATCGGCTGCGTGCCCTGCGCGCCGGGCGCGGCGCGCGGCACGCGGGGCGACAAAACCCTTGACGGATGACCGGCCATATGCGACTTTGAACACATCGTTAAATAATGAACACATCAGACGATCGCTACCTGGGGAGGATACAGCATGTCGGACGCCTTCAAGGATCGCCTTTCGGAGCGGGCGCGGGAAACCGGACGCCCGGCGCTGGGCAACCAGTGCCGGGGGCGGCCGCTGACCCCGGCCGAGGACGCCTTTGCCGATGCGCTGATGGCGATCTACGGCACCGGCCAGCACGATTTCACCGCCGTCGCCGCGCTTCTGGCCGAGCGGGCGGTCGTGGCCCCGATCTCGGGGCGCACCGACTGGGATCTCGCGCTTCTGGAGGCCGAGCTGAAGGCGATCAACGCCGATCTCGACGCCGCCTACGCAGAAGCCGGCTATGGCGCTTGAGTTCCGCAACGTCGTCAAGCGCTTCGCCACCAATGGCGGGGCCGAACTGACCGCCATCGACGGGCTGAGCTTCACCGTGAACGAGGGCGAGTTCGTCTCGGTGGTCGGTCCCTCGGGCTGCGGCAAGAGCACGCTGCTGTCGATGACCGCGGGGCTCTACCAGCCGACCGAGGGCCAGGTGCTGGTCTCGGGCAAGCCGGTGGTCGGGCCCAACGAGCATGTCGGCTTCATGCTGCAGAAGGACCTGCTGCTGCCCTGGCGCAACATCCTGTCGAACATCGAGTTCGGCCTGGAATCGCGCGGCGTCGACAAGGCCGAGCGCCGGCG
>JAGRMP010000015.1:2619-3122 GCA_020441225.1 Maritimibacter sp.
TATCCCTACCAGCTTTCGGGCGGGATGCGCCAGCGCGCGGCGCTGGCCCGCACCCTGGCCATCGATCCCGAGATCATCCTGCTGGACGAGCCGTTCTCGGCGCTGGACGCGCAGACCAAGCTGCTGCTGCAGAACAGTTTCGCCAAGCTGATCGCCGAGGCCGGCAAGACCACGCTGCTGATCACCCACGAGCTGGCCGAATCGGTGCTGATGTCGGACCGCATCCTGGTGATGTCCGAGCGTCCGGGCACCATCGTCGCCGAGATCAAGGTCGACCTGCCGCATCGCGACGAGCCGCTGAAGCGACGGATGATGCCCGAGGTTCCCGAGCTTGCGGCGCAGATCTTCCATCACCTGAAACTCGAAGAAAAAGTCATCTGACCCGCGGGTCGACCCAACACGGAGACAGACATGAAACGTTTCGTTCTTTCCTCGCTCGCCGCCGCGGCGCTGGCGCTTTCGGCCGGGCTGGCCGCCGCCCAGGAGAAGGTCACCTATCTCTT
>JAGRMP010000689.1 GCA_020441225.1 Maritimibacter sp.
CCGGCGCCTACTACGTCTATCTGCGCAAGGGGAGCTAGGACCCGTCCCGCTGACAGTCGGCGGCAAGTGCCCGGTTGCCCGTACCCGCTCCCTGCGCTTGCCGGATCCGCACTCCCGCCGGGAGTGCACCGATAGCGGATTGAAGACGCGCGTATTTTTTCCCCCGCATCCGTGTTAATCTACCTTAACGCGTATATTCTGCGGGGTGTGAAATGACTTTCGGACAATGCTTTTCCATCGCGGCGGTCCTTCTGACCGCGCTCGCTCTGGCCCCTCCTGCCCAGGCCCAGGTTCCGCCGCACACGCCGGGGACGATCTGTTTCGCGCCCACCTTCTGGTGCTGGGCCGAAACGCCGGGGCCAGTGGGTGCCACCTGCCAGTGCTACAGCCCCGAGACGGGGTGGGTCTGGGGCACGCTGGGCTGACCGATGGGACAGGTCATGACCGTGGTCGACAAGGACCTCGCGCAGATCATTGCCAATGCCAAGCTGATTGCCCGCTACGGGCAGCAGGCGGGGTTGCTGGCAGACGATGCGCTGTTCATCGCCATCGGCCGGGCCGCGGGAAAGACCGATCTCGGCTGGGACGATCCCGAGGCGATCGAGCTTCAATCCGAGGTGACCCGGGCGGCGCGGGCGATCGAGCCGGTCACGGTCGTCGATCTCTTCGACTGGGATCCGTTCGATCCCTCGGCGGCCGGCGGTCCCACGATCCTGCAGCGGGCGTTCAAGGCGTTCTTCGTGGTCCTGGCCTTCGCGCTGATCCTCGCCTGCGCGCATTTCACCATCTGGAACAAGCGCAGCACCCAGCTTCTGAACGAGTTCAACGAGGCCGGCAAGGATCTGCAATCGGCGCTGGTGCAGAAGGTCCTCTTCACCTGGATGGAGGAGGCGCGGGGCGCGCCCGACTATGACTATGAAAGCGTCAAGAGCCAGCTCTACCAGGAACTGACCCAGATCGAGGCCTTCACCTCGCGCAACGAGGACCTGCGCGCGCGCTACACCGCCGCGATGCTGGAGTTCAATCCGCTGAAGACCGGATTCGCCAACTTGCGGTCCTATTTCCGCACCCCGCCACCCGCCGGCAGCTACGGCTACTACAGCCCGCCGCCCGCGTCCCGACCGGTGCCTGCGCCGGAGGGCACCGCCGCAGCGCCTGCGGCCGTCCAAGGTGATCCCGAGGTCGATCCGGCCGCACCGGGCGACCCGCCCGCCGAGGCAATTCCGGCAGCGCCGGCCCCGCCCGCGGCCCCGGCGTCCAATGGGCAACCCCAAGCAGGTCGAGACTGCCGCGAAACCTTCCGCGCCCTGGCGGCGGCCGGATCGCGCCACTACGAGGGGCCGGGCGATTTCCTGGTCTACCTGACCGGCTACAAGAACCAGCTGCTCACCGATTTCCGTTGCCTGATGAACCTCGACCAGGTGAATTTCGTGCTCGCCAACGAGCCCGAGTTCTTCGCTCTCTACCCCCGCCGCCTGCGCCAGAGCCTCGACGTGCTGGGCCGCTGGATGCTTCCGGGTATCTACGGGGCACTGGGGGCGATCCTGTTCACCATGCGGTCCTTCCTGAACCCGATCGTGCCCGACCCCAAGCCGGCGACGGTGTTCCTGCGGATGTTCCTCGGCGCCTTCGCCGGGGTCATCGTGGGCTGGTTCTGGGCGCCGGACGCCAGCGCGACGCTGGAGGTGACCGACAGCGTCTCGCTCGGCCTGCTGACCATCGCCTTCATGTTCGGCTTTGCCATCGACGTCTTCTTCGCCCTGCTGGACCGCGCCGTGCAACTGGCGCGCAACGCGGTCAGCAATCTCGGCGCGAAGACCTAGCGCGGTCAGAGCACGTAGCGGCTGACATCGGCCGAGCGGGTCAGCGCGCCGAGATTGGCCTCGACGAAGGCGGCGTCGACGGTGACCGCCTCGCCCGAGCGGTCGGGCGCGGTGAAGGACAGCTCCTCGAAAACCCGCTCCATGACCGTGTAGAGCCGCCGCGCGC
>JAGRMP010000190.1 GCA_020441225.1 Maritimibacter sp.
TTTCACGACGACCAGCACGGCACCGCGGTCATCACCGCCGCCGGGCTCATCAATGCGCTCGCCATCGCGGGCAAGAAGATGGAAGACGTCAAGGTCGTGCTCAACGGCGCGGGGGCTGCGGGTATCGCCTGTATCGAGCTCGTCAAGGCGATGGGTGTGCGGCACGAAAACTGCATCATCTGCGACACCAAGGGCGTCGTCTACCAGGGCCGCGAAGCCGGCATGAACCAGTGGAAATCGGCCCATGCCGTCAAAACCGACCGGCGCACGCTCGAAGAGGCGATGGTGGGGGCGGATGTGTTTCTCGGCGTCTCGGTCAAGGGCGCGGTGACGCCCGAGATGATCCAGTCGATGGCGCCCGACCCGGTGATCTTCGCGATGGCCAACCCCGATCCCGAGATCACACCCGAAGAGGTCCACGGTGTGCGGCCCGATGCGATCGTCGCCACCGGCCGCTCGGATTACCCCAACCAGGTCAACAACGTGCTGGGCTTTCCCTACCTGTTCCGCGGCGCGCTCGACATCCACGCCCGCGCGATCAACGACGAGATGAAGANNTGAAGATCGCCTGCGCCAAGGCGCTGGCCGAACTGGCGCGCGAAGACGTGCCCGACGAGGTCGCCGTCGCCTACGGCAAGAAGCTCACCTTCGGCCGGGAATACATCATTCCTACGCCGTTCGATCCGCGGCTGATCTACACGATTCCGCCGGCAGTGGCGAAAGCGGGCAGCGACTCGGGCGTGGCGCGGCGGCCGATCATCGACATGGAGCGCTACACCGCGAGCCTCAAGGGCCGGCTCGACCCGACCTACCAGATCATCCGGTCTCTCAACGCCAAGGCGCGCGGCAACCAGTCGACGATCATCTTCGCCGAGGGCGACGATCCGCATGTGCTGCGCGCCGCGGTCGCCTATCAGCGCGGCAATTTCGGCAAGGCTATCGTGATCGGGCGCGACGACGACGTGAAGCAGAAGCTCGAAGCCGCCGGGCTGGGCGATGCCGTCGCCGAGCTCGAGGTGATGAACGCCGCCAAGACCGAGCATCTCGAGACCTACAAGGCGTTCCTCTACGAACGGCTGCAGCGCCAAGGCTATGACGAGCACGATGTGCACCGGCTGGCGGCGCGCGACCGGCACGTGTTTTCGGCCCTGATGCTGGCCCATGGCCATGGCGACGGGCTGGTGACCGGGGCCACGCGCAAGGCCGCGCATGTGATGGAGCTCATCAACTACGTGTTCGACGCCAAGGCCGACGATGGCGCCGTCGGGGTCACCGCGCTGTTGCACAAGGGCCGGATCGTGCTGGTGGCCGATACGCTGGTGCATGAATGGCCGAGCGAGGAAGATCTCGCCGACATCGCAGAGCAGGCCGCCCGGGTGGCGCGTGCGCTCGGCATCCAGCCGCGCGTCGCCTTCGCAAGCTTCTCCAACTTCGGCTATCCGGTTTCGGAGCGCGCCGAGAAGATGCACAACGCGCCCGCGATCCTCGACGCCCGCGGGGTGGATTTCGAGTACGATGGCGAGATGACCGCAGATGTGGCCCTGAACCCCGAGGTGATGGCGCGTTACCCGTTCTGCCGCCTGACCGGCCCCGCCAATATTCTGGTCATGCCGGCGCGGCACTCGGCATCGATCTCGGTCAAGATGATGCAGGAACTGGCCGGCGCGACCGTCATCGGCCCGATCCTTGCCGGCGTCGAGAAACCGATCCAGCTCTGTTCCACGAGCTCGACGGCGAACGACATTCTCAACATGGCGGTCGTGGCAGCGTCGAAGGTGGGCGAATGAGCGTCTGGAATCTCGGCTCGATCAACGTCGATCTGTTCTACAGGGTCCCGCATCTGGTGCAGCCCGGCGAGACCTTGCCGGCCAAGTCGCACCAGACCGGGCTCGGCGGCAAGGGGGCGAACCAGTCCGTCGCCATCGCACGGGCCGGGGCGCAGGTGCATCACATCGGAATGATCGGCTCCGACAATCACTGGGTGCTCGACCGGCTCTCGGGCTACGGCGTGGATGTGACCCATGTCACCCAGGCCGAGGCGGCAACCGGCCACGCGATCATCATGGTCGACGAGCTGGGGGAAAACTCGATCGTCACCTTTGCGGGCGCCAATTACGCCCAGCTCGTCGGCAATATCGAGGCGGCGCTGAGCGAGGCGCAAGCCGGCGATATCCTCGCGCTTCAGACCGAGGTCTCGCATCTCGCCGAGGCGGCGCAGATCGCCCACGCCCGGGGCCTGTTCGTGGTCTACTCGGCCGCGCCGTTCAAACCCGACATCGCGAAAAAGATGCTGCCGCATGTCGATCTCCTGGTGCTGAACGAGGTGGAGGCGGGGCAACTTGCCGCTGCCATGGGGATGCCGGTGGAAGATGTGCCGGTGCCGGGCATGCTGATCACGCTCGGCGGGCGGGGCGCGCGCTGGCGCGACCAGCAGACCGGCCAGGTGACCGAGGTGCCTGCGTTCCATGTCGAGCCGGTCGACACCACCGGTGCGGGCGATTGCTTCATCGGTTACGTGCTTGCCGGGCTCGACCAGGGCCTGTCGCGAGAAGAGGCGCTGCGCCTCGGCGCCGCCGCCGCTGCGCTCCAGGTCACCCGGCCCGGCACCGCCGACGCGATCCCGACGCGCGCCGAGGTCGATGCCTTTTTGGAAACGGACGGGCAGGTCACGGGCTGACCGCCCTCAGGCGTCGCGCGACATCACGATTTCATCGTCAACGACGCCGCCGGTGCGCCGGAACCCGAGCTTTTCGTAGAACCCGATATTGCTGTCGTCGGACTGGACTACCGAAAGCGCGACGCGCGGCAGACCCCAAGCGCGGGCCTGGTCCCGGCACAGCGCGATCGCTGCCTTGCCGTAGCCCTTGCCCTGGTGCTCAGCGCCGATCATCAGCCGCCAGATATAGGCGCCCTCCGCATCGTCGCCCGGTTCGAGGTGTTGGTACTCACGTGGGTGGATCATCGCCAGCAACCCAACTGCGGTCTCGCCGTCCCACAGCCCCCAGACGTAGCCGCCGGGTTGTTCGTAGGCGCATTGCGCGATGGTCACCGCGTTGGGCGCGACCAGATGCGCCTGGTCGGGCCGAACGGCAAGTTTCAGGAGTGGCCTGAGATTGTCTCGCGTGATCTCGCGCCGCTCCAGCATCAGTCTCTATTTCAGCCGATTGCGGCGCATGCCGATCAGCCGGAGCCTGAGCGCATTGAGCTGGATGAAGCCCTGCGCGTCGGTCTGGTCGTAAGCGCCCATGTCTTCCTCGAAGGTCACGTGTTCCTCCGAATAGAGCGAGGCATCGGACCAGCGGCCCACGGTCTGCACGAGCCCCTTGTAGAGCTTGAGGCGCACCGTGCCGGAGACATATTCCTGGCTCTTGTCGATCAGCGCCTGCAGCATCTCGCGCTCGGGGCTGAACCAGAAGCCGTTGTAGATCAGCTCCGCGTAGCGCGGCATGATCGAATCCTTGAGATGGCCGGCGCCCGAGTCGAGGGTGATCTGTTCGATCCCCCGGTGCGCTTCGAGCAGCAGCGTGCCGCCCGGCGTCTCGTAGATCCCGCGCGACTTCATGCCCACGAAGCGGTTCTCGACGAAATCGAGCCGGCCGATGCCGTGTTTGCCGCCGTATTCGTTGAGCTTGGTCAGGATCGTCGCCGGGCTCATCGCCTCGCCGTTGATCGCAACCGCGTCGCCGCGCTCGAAGCTCACTTCGATGAACTCGGGCGTATCGGGCGCGTCTTCGGGGTTGACCGTGCGTTGATAGACGTAATCCGGCGCGGCCTCGGCCGGGTTTTCCAGCACCTTGCCTTCCGAGGAAGTGTGCAACAGGTTCGCATCGACCGAGAACGGCGCTTCGCCGCGCTTGTCCTTCGCTACCGGGATCTGGTTCTGCTCGGCAAATTCCAGAAGCCGGGTCCGCGAGGTGAGGTTCCACCGCCGCCAGGGGGCGATCACCTTGATATCGGGGTTCAGCGCCAGCGCCGAGAGCTCGAACCGCACCTGGTC
>JAGRMP010000191.1 GCA_020441225.1 Maritimibacter sp.
GGCTGGCAGGGGCGCGGCTATGCGCTCGGCGTCGGCGAGGTGAAACTCACCGGCATGGTCCGGCCCGACCGCAAGATGCTGACCTATTACGTCGACTTCACCAAAGCGATCCAGACCCGCCGGCTGACCATGGGCGTCGCCGACGGGATTGTCGAAGCCGATGGCGAGGTGATCTACCAGGTCAAGGACATGAAGGTGGCGCTCAGCGAGAGCTGAGACGCGCGCTCAGCCCGGCCGGGTCACCGCGGCGGCAAAGCAGCCGGGTCTTGCGTAATGCAGATGGACATAGCGCACCGCCGGGTCGCGCAGGGCCTCGCTGAGCACGCCGTCGAGCGCCGCGCCGTCGACCACGTCGGCGCCGACCATCATGTCCCCGGTATCTAACAGCCGCACCGAGATGAGCCGGGTCGAGATCGCGGCCGGCACTTCGCCGACACCGGGCCGCGCCTGCGCCACGCCCTCGCGGACATAGATCGCGTGCGAGGACCGGTAGGGGCTCTGCACGGGCAGGTGGCAGTGGTTGACGAGGAGCACGGTCTCGCCCACGCGTGCGTCTTCAAGGCTCACCCGGCAGGGCGTGCCGGGGTGCTCGCGCACCAGCTCGCGCCGGGCATCACGGGCGTGAAGCGCGGCGTCGTCGAGGGCGAACAGCGCACGGAACGGATCGGCAGGCAGGGCGTGGATCTGGAAGGGCATCGCGGTCTCCGGGTCAGGTTTGCGCGACCCTCGCCCGGACCCGCGCCCGGCGCGACCCGGTTCCTGCGGTTTGCGCCCGCCGGGCCCATTGGCCCGGGGACCGCTCCCGCCCGGCCGCGACATAACCTCCGGGTGATTTTTCCGTCACTTTTCTGTTAGGACTGGGTCACGGGCGGTCGCCCCGCCCCTCACCCGGCACAGCGGAGGGTTGCATGGCGCAGGACGACATCCAGAAAATCAAGAGCAAGACCTATGAGGCGGAGCTGAGGCGGCTGCAGATCGAGCTCGTGAAGCTGCAGGAATGGGTCAAGGCCACGGGCTACAAGCTGGTGGTGATCTTCGAGGGCCGCGACGCCGCCGGCAAGGGCGGCACGATCAGCCGGATCACCGCGGCGATGAACCCGCGCATCTGCGACGTCGTCGCCCTGCCCGCCCCCACCGAGCGCGAAAAGACGCAGTGGTATTTCCAGCGCTATGTCGAACGCCTGCCCGCCGCGGGCGAGATCGTGATCTTCGACCGGTCGTGGTACAACCGGGCCGGGGTCGAGCGGGTGATGGGGTTTTGCACCGAGGAGGAGTACCGCGAATTCCTGCGCTCGGCGCCCGAGTTTGAACGGATGCTGGTGCGCTCCGGCATCCACCTCATCAAGTACTGGTTTTCGGTCTCGGACGAGGAACAGGAGCGGCGGTTCCAGAAGCGGCTCACCGATCCGACCAAGCGCTGGAAGCTCTCGCCGATGGACCTTGAAAGCCGGAAGCGCTGGGTCGAGTATTCGCGCGCCAAGGACGTGATGTTCTCGCATACCGACATCAAGCAGGCGCCCTGGTACGTGGTGAATTCCGACATCAAGAAGCATGCACGGCTCGACTGCATCAGCCACCTCCTGAGCCAGGTCCCCTACCAGGACGTGACGCCGGAGGAGATCGTGCTGGAAGAGCGTCCGCCGCAGACGGGCTATGTCCGCCCGCCGCTGGAGGAGCAGAATTTCGTGCCGGAGACGCACAAGGAATTCCTGTAGGCCGCTTCGCCGCCGGAGGGCGCTGGCCAGGTGGAGCTGGCGCGCCGGGGGAATCGCGTCGGTTCGGTTGAGATTAACATGTTGTTAACCATTCAAGACATTGAAAATAATACAATTTATCACCCCCTGCGAATCCAGAAATCCGGATTTCCGGATTCCTGGTTTTGTGGAATTCTGGATATCCGAAGTCCTGGATCTGAACCGGACCTGGGCGAGACCCTGCACGCCAGCCGGCGCGCTGCGGCGCCTGGGCAGGCCGGAGAAACTCTCCGCTCCGGTCGTCCCGGCACCGCTGTACCGGGTCTCGGCGATGCATCCCGTCACGACAGCAACGCCAGCGCCTCAGGACCGGCGACCGGGCCCAGCTCGCGAGATGGCCGCGGGCAAAGTCGGGCGGCCTGACCGACCGGCCGCACCTACCGCGTCGGCGACAGCCGCACCGGCCCGGCGAATTTCACCGCCCATCCGCACGGAGCTACCCCACGCTCAGAAGCAGCCGCACCAGCGCGGTCTGCGAATTGACCCCGGTCTTTTCATAAAGCCGCGTCAGGTGGGTGCGCGCGGTGTTGATGCTGATCCCGAGGCGTTCGGCCGCCGCCTTCAGACCGTCGCCACCGGCAATCAGCGCCGCCAATCGGGCCTGCCCCTCGGACAGGCCGAAGACCGCCGAGGCGAGCCGGAGCCGACGGCCGAGCTGGGCGTCGCCGTCGATCTGCAGGTAAGTGACGCAGTTGCGCACCGAAATCGTGGCCAGCGCCAGCCCGCCCGCGTCGGTCTCGCCCAGCACCACCGGGAACTGGAACGGCCCGCCGGTCTCCGAGGCGAAGCGGTAGAGCTCGAAATAGCCGTGATACCGGCCCGCGCGCCTGATCTCGCTTTGCAGCACCTTGTCCCAGTCGAGACGTCGGGCCCGAATCCGTCCGGCCGAGACGGTGAGGCTCGGGTGATCCTTGAGCCGCGCGAGGCTTTCGGGGCTTGCGCCGACGATCCGGCCCGTGCCGTCGATCGCGATCAGGTGCCGGGTCTCGCCGGGGTCGCGTTCGAGCATGAACGCATTGTACGCGAACTTCCACGCACCGTCCTCGCGTTCGAGAATGCGGGTCTCAAAGGTGGTCCACGAATGGCCGTCGCCGTTTTCGGCCCAGCCGTCGAAGACCACCCAGGCCATGTCGCCCTCGATCGTGACCTGGTGGTTTTCCTGAAGGAACCGGACCATGTCGCAGCCATAGCCGCCGTCGATCACCCGTTTCATGTCGCACGCGATCTTGTCCCAGCCCCGGATCGTGGTGAGCCCGGTCGACGGCGAAACGGAGACCGACTGCGTCCGCTCGGCATGGAGCCAACAGGCCGCCCAGGCCTCGAAATCGAGATCGACGAAGGCCTGGGTCTCGGCGCGGATGACCTCGATGATCGCCGCGCGGTCCTTGGCCAGCGCCCTTTCGGCGGCGGCCGAGACGGTGTCTTGGAGGGTCTCGTCTCTGGGCATGCGACGAGCCTAGCGGCCGGACGGGGCGGGCGCAAAATCACGCTTGCGTTCCACCCTTTGCGCAAGACGGTCGGCCAACGCCCGGGCAGCGCCGCGCAACCGGTAGGCGTGGAGGAACAGGTCATGCCCGTGATCCTCGTAAAAGGCGTCGATCTCGGAGGCTGTCGCCCGGGATTCGCGGCCGTCGCGGTTGGTGTGGGTCATGGCCTGAGCGGCGAGGACATGGGTGCGGTCCATGGAAAACTCCTGTGTCGAAGGGGTGCGATCTTCGAACAGGGTAGCCGCCCCGACGTGCGGGGTTTGTCATGCGATCCGACCACAGCGCTGAAACCGTTGGGCCAGCCGCCGCCGCACATGCCAATGACCCCGGGCGCACTCTTGTCCCCCGGGGCATTGGACCGTTCAAACAGCCTACCGTCTACACATCGGGCCCAATGTCACACGGCCCTTCACACGCACATTCCCTGAAACGCAGGGCTTTGAACCACTCAATCACACGTTACGTCACACAGGTGTCCCGACACACAGGCACCATTTCACAGGATGTCCCACAACCCGGGACCACGCATACCAACCGACACAAACACGGGTCCGCAGGACCCTGGCCCGAACGAACGGGCCGCCACTGAAACGGATCCAACACACACCGGACCCTGCACATACCGGCCCGCCCCACCGGGCCGTTTCACGCCGCGCCGGGTTGCCCCGGCGTCCGGCTGGAATTGGTGTCCGGGCCGCCCCCACGAGCCCGGACCGTGACCGTCTCCGACTGAAAGGTCGCCCCCACGGGACCGTTTCAGTGGATCAGGTCGAGCAGCACACCGCTGTTCAGGAAGGACGAGGTGAAATTGGCGACTTCCAGGGTGACGGCGGAGAACCCGCCGAAGGAGAACACAGCCCCCGCCACGATCCCGCCGGTCAGGAGCACGAAATCGGCCGACACCGCGCCGTCTTCCTGAGCGAGGAACGCTTTGATGTGAGCGAAAATGGTCATGTCTGGCTCCGTCTGGTTTTCGTCGCGTTCCGGTCTCGTTTCCGTCCCGCCTTGAACACATTCTTGCCCTCTGGATAAGGCGGCAAAAGGGCCGAATAATGGCAAGTTTCTGTCATTTTTTCTTTATTATCAATAGTTTAACGAATTATTCACGCTTTGACCCGGGGGCCGCAACGGTTTCACCCACATTCGGGCGGGAATGTGACGAACCCCGCCCCATTCCTGTGCCCGAATCGCGGCGGGCCCTGCCCCATTGCCGCCTCATTCGGCCCGATTCTGCCTGTTTTCGCCCTGTTTCGGCGTCCAGTGCGTGACCGAATCGCGTCGCGACCGCGGCTGGCCCGTCCGAATCGCCCGCCGGGACCGCAGCTGCCCCCCCCGCGACAAGGCCCGCCCGCGCCGGACCTCCGGTTGCAGCTCGCGCCCGCGGCCCGCCGCCATTCACCTTGCCCGGCTGGCTCCTCTGGCCTACACACGACCCCGAACTCAAGGAGGACACCATATGCGTCGCGTCGTCGTCACCGGGCTCGGGATCGTCTCGCCGATCGGCAACACTGCCGATGAGGTACTGGCGAGCCTCAAGGCGGGCACATCCGGCATCACTGCCAACGCGGCAATGCAGGAGCACGGGTTTCGCTCCCAGGTCGCGGGCGATCTCAAGATCGACATCAAGGACCATGTCGACAAGCGCACGCTGAGGTTCATGGGACCGGGCGCGGCCTATGCCCATATCGCCATGAGCCAGGCGATTGCCGATGCAGGTTTGTCGGAGACCGAGGTGTCGAACCCGCGCACCGGGGTGATCGCGGGCTCGGGCGGGCCCTCGACCAGCGCGATGTTCGCCGCGCATCAATCGGTGCTGGCGACCGGAGCGACCAAGCGCATCGGCCCCTTCGCGGTGCCGAAATGCATGAGCTCGACGATCAGCGCCAACCTGTCGACCGCCTTCAAGATCAAGGGCATCAGCTACTCGATCACTTCGGCCTGCTCGACGTCTCTGCACAATATCGGCGTCGCCGCCGAGCAGATCATGATGGGCAAGCAGGACATCATGTTCGCCGGCGGGGCCGAAGAGCTCGACTGGACGCTCTCGTGCCTGTTCGACGCGATGGGGGCCATGAGCTCCAAGTATAACGAGACGCCCGAGAAGGCCTCGCGCGCCTTCGACGCCGACCGCGACGGCTTCGTCATCGCGGGCGGCGGCGCCATGGTCGTGCTCGAGGACCTCGACCACGCCCAGGCGCGCGGTGCGAAGATCTACGCCGAAGTCACCGGTTTCGCCGCCACTTCGGACGGCCACGACATGGTGGCGCCGTCGGGCGAAGGCGGCGAGCGGGCGATGCGGCTCGCGCTCCAGACCCTGCCCGAAGGCCGAAAGGTGAGCTACATCAACGCCCACGGCACCTCGACCCCGGTCGGCGATGTCGGCGAGGTGGAAGCGGTGCGCCGGGTGTTCGGCGAGGGCAGCACGCCCCCGATCAGTTCGACCAAGTCGATGACCGGCCACAGCCAGGGCGCGACCGGCGCGCAGGAGGCGGTCTACTGCCTGCTCATGCTGGAAAACGACTTCATTGCGCCCTCGATCAATGTCGAAACCCTCGACCCGGCGATCCACCCGGCCGAGATCGCGACCGCGCTGGTCGAAAACGCGGGCCTCGACTCGGTGATGACCAATTCCTTCGGCTTCGGCGGCACCAACGGTTCGATGGTGCTGAGCAAGTTCAACGGCTGAGACAGGCTGAGACAGGGAGCAAGACCATGGCGGATTTGATGACCGGCAAGCGCGCGCTGGTGATGGGCGTGGCCAATGAACGCTCGATCGCATGGGGCATCGCCAAGGCGCTCGCCGCAGAGGGCGCGGAGCTCGCGTTTTCCTACCAGGGCGAGGCATTCGGAAAGCGGGTCGAGCCGCTCGCGGCCTCGCTCGGCGCCGACATCCTCGTCGATATGGACGTGACCGACGACGCGGCGCTCGACACGGGCTTCGCCGCGCTGTGGGAGCGCTGGGACCGGATCGACGTGCTGGTCCACGCCATCGCCTTTTCCGACAAGTCCGAGCTCACGGGACGGTTCGTCGACACCAGCCGGGCCAACTTCAAGACCTCGCTCGACATCTCTTGCTACAGCTTCATCGAGGTCGCCCGCCGGGTGGCGCCGAAGATGACGGAGGGCGGCACGCTGCTGACGCTGACCTACGGCGGCTCCAACCGGGTGACGCCGTTCTACAATGTAATGGGCGTGGCCAAGGCGGCGCTGGAAGCGAGCGTGCGCTACCTCGCCAACGACCTCGGGCCGGACGGCATCCGGGTCAACGCGATCAGCCCCGGGCCGATGAAGACCCTCGCGGGTGCGGCCATCGGCGGCGCGCGCAAGACCTACCGCCACACCGAGGCCAACGCGCCGCTTCGTCACAACGCGACGCTCGAAGCGATCGGCGGCACAGCGGTCTATCTCGCCTCCGACTATGGCGCCTGCACCACGGGCGAGATCATCACCGTGGATTCGGGCTTCCACGTCCTCGGGATGCCGCAGTCGGAAAACCTCTGACCGGAGCGGCCGGAGGGAAGCGCGCGCGTCCTTAGCGGGGCGCGGTCGCGCAGCCGATAGGCCGCGACCGGGCGCCGGGAGCGCAAGCTCATCTCGGTATGCCCGATCCGTCGCCCTGGGCCC
>JAGRMP010000192.1 GCA_020441225.1 Maritimibacter sp.
CTTGTCGGCGATGATCCGGGCCGGGAAATGCGGCATCACCTCGAACCCGTCGCGCGAAAGCCGCTTCGCCGCCGCCAGCATCTCGTCGAACGGCGTCCCCTCGATATGGGCGATATAGACCCGCGTGCCCGGCGCCATCAGCGCCGTCATGTCGTCCACCTTCCCAAGCGTCCGCGGCATAACCTCGATCGACACTCCGTCGAGAAGGGCGGGCAGGGGTTGGGTCATCTGAACCGGGTTTGCCATGGCCATGATCTGCTCCTGATGCTGTGGCGCGCTGCCGCAAGGATTGCGCTGGGCTGTCGAACCCTCGGGGTGCCCTCCGGTCCTTCCCGACAGACGTATCGCCTTCCGCGCCGCAGCCGCCCCCCGGAACCGTCGTTTCGAAGACGATTTCCGGCACACCTGCAAACCGCACCGCGCCTCTTGCGCACCGCCGGGGGTCCTGGCTCAGAAGATGAAATCGTCCTCTCCGAGCCCGAGCACGTGCTTCACTACAATCTCAAGATCGGCCGTGCCGTCGCCATCGGCGTCCACCCGAACCCTTGTGTGACCATCGGTCTCTTCGAGCGCCACGCTCGGTCCGGTTCCGGTGAGCCCGGCGCCGGAAAAGGTAAACCCATCGGCAAGTCCGGCCAGGTCGATCCTGTCTTCACCGGTCACGAAACCGGCGATCCGGTCGGCGTTCGGCCCCAGGCCGCTGTCTTCGAGATCGGCGAAGACGAAGCGGTCGGCCCCTTCGTCGCCCACCAGCCGGTCGACCCCCGCGCCGCCACGCAGGGTGTCATCGCCCGCGCCGCCTCTGAGCACATCGTCTCCCGCGCCGCCGAACAATTGGTCATCCCCATCGCCGCCGTCGAGCGTGTCGGCCCCGACGCCGCCTTTGATCAGGTCGCCACCGTCCCCGCCCAGGAGCGAGTCGTCACCGCTCCCCCCGGACATGCGGTCGCGTCCGTCGCCCCCCTTGAGCACATCGGCGCCGTCATTGCCGTAGAGCCGGTCATGGCCGGCCTCGCCGATCAGCCGGTCATTGCCGTCGCCGCCCTTGAGCACATCGGCCCCATCGCCGCCGACGAGCCGATCGCGTCCATCCCCGCCTTCGATAAGGTCCTGCCCGGATTTGCCCTTGAGCCGGTCGTTGCCCGCCGCGCCGAACAGCTTGTCGTCCCCGAGGCCACCGACCAGCTCGTCCTGGCCGCGGCCACCGCGCAGCACGTCGTTGCCGGCGCCGCCGCGCAGGGCGTCGTCGCCCGACCCGCCGCGCAGCAGATCGCGCCCGCTGCCGCCCAGCAGCAGGTCACGTCCGGCGTTGCCGATGAGCCGGTCCTGGCCGTGTCCGCCGACAAGCTGGTCGCCGCCACCAAGGCCGGTGAACACCTGCTGCCCTTTCCGGCCGCGAAGAAAATCGCCGGCGTCGGTACCGGTGAGATCGTAGTCGAAGGCGAGTCTCGTGTTCTTGCCGGTGAACCCGGTCAGCATCACCCCGCGAGGGTCGGGCTGGAAATCCCGCACGTCGATCCCGACTACGTCGAGAAGCGCGCCGATGACGGTGTTGCTGTTGCGCTTGATCGCGTTGTAGGCAAAGTCGGCATTGTGAATGTTTTGCGCATGCTGCAGCAGGATCGCCCAGATGTCCTCCGCATCGCGCCCGCCGAAATCGATCTTGGTGTTGCCGCGCCAGGCGGGTCCGACCTTCGATCCGTCGACCACGTTGTATCGGTTCCTGAGCGGCGAGCCGATGTCGCGCAGGATGAGCTCGTCCCAGGGGTAGCTTTCATTGGCGGGGCCGGCGTTGATCTGGAATTCGCGCCCGTCGTCATCCTTGAAGATGAGCACCATGTGCCCGGCCAGAGAGATCGGGTATTTGTGGCTCGATTTGAGCGGGATGACCTGGACCGGCCAGCCTTCGGTGCTGATTTTCGCCATTGCCTGAGCCCCCTCGCTCCTGCGGATATGCCTCACCGCCCGCCCCCCCAGCGACGGGTCGGCGACAGGCGGAACGGGCGGGTGGACGTGCCCCGACGGTTCTACGGCGCCACCGGACGCGCCCGGCAAAAGCCGGCATGTCCGGCACGGTCGTTCCGCCCGAATACCCGCTGTTCCTAGCGTCGTCGTGACAAAAAGGAAATGTATCAGGAACGGTCGCGCCGGCTGCCGTTGCGTCCCCGGCACGTGTTGGCAAGAACGGCCCTCGCCGAAACGGATGCTTTCCCGTGGAATAGAGACGAGTTCAGGGTACGCCACGGGGGCGTGGACAATGCATTGACCAGGCAAGGGCCGGCGACATTTCGAAGCGAAGGCGCGGGGATCGGCGACCGCGGCGGCCCGGCCGGCGGGATCGCTACTCTCGCGCCGCCCCGATCCGCCGGTTCCGTGATGCGAGCCGGGCCCGTCGGCGATGGAGGCGGGTGTTGTCAGCGGCCGAACCGGCCCGCCGGTCCGGACCGTGACGCGCACGTCCGACCGGCAGCCGGACAGGATCAACGCGACACCCATCGCGGCGCTCTTGCGCGCGACGGGGGTGTGGGCCCGGACAAATCGGCGGGCGTCTCGGCGGCGAAGCGCAGCTCACAGCGGCCCCGCCCCTTTCACTGGTCCGGCGCATCGTCTAGTCTCTTGCGGGGGCAGCGTGCGGGAGGTCCAGTTGGGTCCGACAATGTGCAGCGACAAGGTGGATTTGAGACCAGTCTGCCGATGATGATTGGTTCCCGCCCCCTGTACTCGTGGCCGCTGCGGTCGCCGCGCGCGCCGACCGGCGGCATCGCCGTGCCGGGCGCACATGGTCCGGGGCAGGCGCAGCCCAGCGCGCCCGACGGACCGCTGGTCTGGCTCCATGTCGGCAGCGAGATCGAGGCGCTGGGCCTGCCCGACCTGATCAACCGGCTGCGCGAAGAGCGCGAAGACCTGGCCATTCTGGTTACCGTCACCCGGCGCGGCCCGGACGAGCTCCTGGCCGCCCGCCTGCCGCGCAATGCCGATGTACAGCGCGCGCCCGGAGCGACAACCCATGCAGTCACCGCTTTTCTCGAACGCTGGCGGCCCGACGTCTGCATCTGGGCCGACAACGTTCTCGAGCCGGTTCTCATCAACGCGGCCGCCAAGGCCGACGTGCCGCTGTTCCTGGTCGATGCGCGGGTGCCGGAACGCACCGGCTGGCGCTGGTTCCCCGGCCAGCGGCGTGCGCTCCTGCGGCGGTTTTCCTTCATCATCGCGAGCGACACCCATTCCGCCGACGGGCTCAAGGCCCTGGGCGCTGCTCCCGACCGGATCGAGGTCATGGGCTTCATGCAGGTGGGCAGCGCGCCCCTCCCCTGCAGCCAGGCCGAACGCGATTCCCTCGCCGAAGTGCTCGCCGCGCGGCCCGTGTGGTTTGCCGCCGGCGTTACCGAAGCCGAGGTCCCGATGGTGATCGAAGCGCACCGCCAGGCGATCCGGCGCGCCCACCGGTTGCTGTTGCTGCTGCAACCGGAAAACCTTTCCGATGGCGCCGCCCTCGCGGAACGCCTTGAGGCCGAGGGCTGGGCAACCGGGTTGCGGTCGCGCGACGACGAGCCAGAACCCGAGGTCGAGATCTTCATTGCCGATCAACCCGATGAGCTGGGCCTGTGGTACCGGCTGTCTCCGATCTCGCTGATGGGCGGTTCGCTTGCGGGCGAAAACCCGCGCGCGGTGCAGAACCCGTTCGAGGCCGCGGCGCTCGGCTCGGCGGTACTGTTCGGCCCGCATGTCGGCCCCTGGGCGCTCAGCTACGAACGTCTTCGCGGTGCCGGCGCGGCCCGCGCGGTGACCGACCGCGACAGCCTGGCGCGTGCGGTCGAGTTTCTGCTTGCCCCCGACATGGTCGCGGCGATGGCAACCGCGGCCTGGGAGCTGACCACCGCGGGGGCCGAGGCGACCGACCGGATCGTGCTCCTGACGCTGGACGCGCTCGACGCGCGCGGCGCCTGATCGTGCCGGCCAGCTACACTCCGGCGTTCTGGTACCGCCCCCCCGGTCCGCTCCTCCGCCTTGTCGGACCCTTGGCGCCGGGCCGCCGAAAAGCCCGCACCCGCAACGATGCGGCTCTAATGCAGGGGATTCCGTCCGTCGCCGTCACGTCCCTCACCCTCGGCGGCACCGGAAAGACACCGGCGGTGATCGCCCTCGCCCAGCGCCTCGCGTCCCGTGGGACGGGAGTGCATGTCGTTTCCCGCGGTTCGAGCGGTCCGGTCCGAATCGACGCGCGCGGTGACGACCCGGCAGAAGTCGGCGACGAGCCGCTTCTGATTGCCGCCTTCGCGCCGACCTGGATCGCGGCCGATCCTCGCGAGGGGATCGCCGCCGCTGCCGAGGCGGGGGCCGAGGCGGTGGTGCTGGATGTCGGCCCCGGCCTGCCGCCGCATCCCGCACGCATCACGATCGCCGTCGAGGACGCCGCGCGCGGCTTTGGCAACGGCTTCGCCTGGCCACTTGGTCCGCTCGGCGAGAAACTGGAAAAAGGCCTGAACAGGGTCGATCTCCTGCTCATTGCCGGTCCGAAAGTCGCGCAGGAGAGCTTCGCCCGGGCCTGGCGCGACCGGATCCCCTGCGCGACCGTGCCCGCGGAGCTTGCGCCGCTCCCGACCGGCATGGAGTGGGAAGGGCTCGACGTGATCGCCTTCGCCGGGATCGGCGCGCCGGAGCGGTTTTTCGCCACCCTGCGTGGGCTCGGCGCCAACCTGATCCGCGCCCAGGCGCTCTCCGATCACCAGGAGATGACGCCGACGCTGCTCGCCCGGCTCGACGCCGAAGCCCGCCGGACAGGGGCCCAGCTCGTGACCACGGAGAAAGACGCCGTGCGGTTGCCGCGAGACTTTCGCCAAAACGTGGTCAGCCTGCCGGTCAGGCTCGAACCGGCAGACTGGTCGGCGATCGACGCGCTATTGCCCTGAGTGAAAGCCTTATTGCGCGGCCAGCCGCGCTTCGATGATCGCTTTCAGGTCGGCGTAGGCCATGTTCGAGTGTTTCTCGCCGTCGATCACCAGGGTCGGCGTGGCGTTGATTCCGTCCGCCTCGGCGTAGTGCTGGAAGGTGCCGACCAGCTTGTTGACCATCTCGTTGCCGTCGAATTCCATACAGGCGCGCGCCTCGTCTTCGCTGAGCCCCGCGACCTTGCCGAGGGTAACCAGGTTATCGACGATTTCTGCGGGGTCGCCCGAGCCGATCCACTCCTTCTGCTGGTCGTAGAGCATGCCCGAAATGCCGTAGTACCGCATGTCGCCGCCGCATTGGGCCAGCAGCCCGGCACGCAACCCGTACTGGTCGAAATAGACCTCGCGGTGGATGAACTTGACCTTGCCGGTGTCGATATATTCGGCCTTGAGCTCCTTGAACTGGTTCTCGTGGAAATTCGCGCAATGCGGGCAGGTGTAGGAGGCGTATTCGATTACGGTCACGGGTGCGTTTTCGTCGCCGAGGATCCGGTCGGGCAGGATGTCTCCCTCCATCGCGGTCGTGCCCGTATCTTCTGCCAGCGCCGGCAATACGAGGCCGGTGCTCTGCCCGGGCTTGCTGAGGTACCAGGTCCCCGTGGCAGCAAGGGCAGCGGCGAGAACGAGGAGGGAATGTCTGCGATTCATGGGTATTGAGCCTTTCAGTCGGCCGCTTTGGCGCGGCGGGAGAGCACGTTTTGCGCGAGCGCTTCGAGCGCCGCACGAAGTTGCGGGTCGCCGACCCCCGAAGCCGTTTCGCGCGCCCGGGCGACGAGCTCCGGATCGGGCGTTTGCGGCGCGGGTTTCGGCGGGCGGGTGAACTGCACCTGGCCTTCGGCAAAGCCGGTCGGCGCGGTCTGGGTGACGCGGATACCGCTGATCGCGGCGTAGCCATAGACGCCGTTGACCCGCTCGCGGATCCGTTCCTTCTGCATTTCGAGCATCGGCGCATTGGCCCCGGTGGTGAGCAGCACCAACGTGGCGCCGAAGCCGCCCTCGCGACCGTAGCTCACCTGGACCGGGCGGGCGATGCGGGCGGTCTCGGGCCCGGCGATCTCCTCCCAATGGGTGAGCAGGCGCATCACCGCAAAGCCTCGCGATTCGCCCGCCTCGCGGATGCGGGCGGTCAGCAGGCCTGCGGTGCGCTCAAAGCCCCGTTTGCGGCGAGCCGGCTGTGCGGGCTCGGCGGGTGTCTTGCCAGTTTGTTTGGCTTTTGCCACTGGTCTCTCCTCAATGCGGCCCGATATTACGAAGGGAGCTGCGGCTGTGCCACTTCATTCGGGTTTCAGGGGATAAAACATGCGTGACAACACCCTGCGTGACGCGCAAGCGATGTCGGACGAGCTTCTTGCCTGGTACGACCGCCATGCCCGCGAGATGCCCTGGCGGGTCGCTCCCGCAGACCGGCGAAGTGGCGTGATGCCCGACCCTTATGCCGTCTGGCTCTCCGAAGTGATGCTGCAACAGACCACCGTGGCGGCCGTGCGCGACTATTTCACGAGGTTCCGCGCGCTCTGGCCCGATGTCCATGCGCTCGCCGGCGCCGAAGACGCCGCCGTGATGGGAGAATGGGCCGGGCTCGGCTACTACGCGCGCGCCCGCAACCTGCTCAAATGCGCCCGGGTGGTTTCGCACGATTTGGACGGGCACTTCCCGGACACTGCGGAGGCGCTGCAAAAGCTGCCCGGGATCGGCCCCTATACCGCCGCCGCCATCGCCGCGATCGCCTTCGATCGGCCCGAGACCGTGGTCGACGGCAATGTCGAGCGGGTGATGGCGCGGCTGTTCCGGGTCGAGGACCCGATGCCCGGCTCCAAGCCCGCGCTGCGCGACAGGGCGGCCCGGCTCACGCCCCGGGAGCGGCCCGGCGACTACGCCCAGGCGGTGATGGACCTCGGCGCGACGATCTGCACGCCGAAAAGCCCCGCCTGCGGGATCTGCCCCTGGCGGGACGATTGTGCGGGCCGTGCCGCCGGGATCGCCGCCACGTTGCCCGCTCGCAGCGCCAAACAGCCCAAACCGATCCGCCAGGGCATCGCCTATGTCGGGCGGCGGCCCGACGGCGCCTGGCTGGTCGAGCGCCGGCCCGAGACCGGCCTGCTCGGCGGTATGCTCGGCTGGCCCGGCGGCACCTGGGGCGAGACGGCGCAGGACCTGCCGCCGGTGACCGCCGATTGGCGCGACCTCGGCGAAGAGGTGCGCCACACCTTCACCCATTTCCACCTGCGCCTTGCGGTGCGGGTCGCCGTGCTCGCGCCCGACGCCACGCCGGACCGCGGCGAATTTCACGCACCGCTCCGGCCCTCCGATCTGCCGACCGTCATGCGCAAGGCCTACGATCTCGCCCGCACGGCATTGCCGGAGGACTGAACCCCGGTTGAGCGGGTCCGACCGCGGGCCTATGCTCCGGCGCGAATGGCAGGAAAGGCCACGACATGCCCGCCGCCGACGTCTCGCGCTTTCGCAACGCGTTGCCCTATTGGGTCTCGCTCCTGCTCGTGCCGCTGGTTGCGCTCGCCGCGATCTACGGCGGCTGGGCGCTGATCCTGCCGCCCGCCGGGGCCTGGTGGCTTTACGCTCTGCTCGATGCCGCCATCGGCCGCGACAGCACCAACCCCGATCCCGACACGCCGGAGACGGCGTTGTTCTGGTACCGCTTCATCACCTGGATCTGGCTGCCGATCCAGCTCGTGCTGATCTACGGTACGCTCTGGGCGGTCACCCGGTCGGGCCACCTGAGCGCGGCGGAACAGATCGGGCTGTTCTGCGGTATCGGCGTGCTCACCGGGTCGGTCGGTATCGTCTATGCCCATGAGCTGATGCACCAGCACAACCGCGCCGAACGCTGGATGGCCGATATCCTGCTCGCCACCGTGCTCTACAGCCATTTCCGTTCCGAGCACCTGCTGGTGCATCATCCCTGGGTCGGCACGCGGCGCGACGCGGTGACGGCGCGCTATAACGAGGGGTTTCACCGCTATTTCGTCCGGGTGCTGGCAAGCGGCCTGCCCTCGGCCTGGGCGGCGGAGCGCGCCAGGCTGGCGCGACGCGGGCGCGGACCCTTGCACCCGACCAACCCGTTCTGGCGCTATGCCGCGCTCCAACTCGTCGCCCTCGCAGCCGCCTGTGCCATCGCGGGCTGGGCCGGGCTCGGGCTTTTCGCCGTGCAGGCGCTGGTGGCGATCTGGCAGCTCGAAATGACCAATTACGTCGAGCATTACGGGATGATGCGGAAGTACCTGGGCGAGGGCCGCTACGAGCCGGTCGCCCCGCATCATTCCTGGAATGCCGACCACCGCCTGAGCTCGTGGCAATACATCAACTTGCAGCGCCACTCCGACCACCACTACAAGCCGGCCCGGCGCTACCCGCTCCTGCAGACCTATCCCGAGGCCGAGGCCCCGCAGCTGCCCTTTGGCTATACCGCCATGGGGTTCGTCGCGATGGTGCCGCCGGTCTGGCGGCGGGTGATGAACCCGCGGGTGCGCAAATGGCGCGCCGATCATTACCCCGAGATCACCGATTGGGGGCCCTACAAGCGCGGCGATTTCCCGGTGCCGGAGGTCCGCTGAGGCGCGTTTCCGGGAGGTGTGCGAGGGGTGTGCGAGCTCGCACAGGGTATCAAGCGGTTGATATTCATACCGATAGCGCTAACAACTTTTTGGGCGAGGCGCGCCCGTCCGCCGCCCTTTGCCGGCTCAGTCCTGGTTGGAGATCCGGGCCGGCACACCCACGGCGATGGCGCCCGAGGGCACGTCGCGCAAGACCACCGCATTGGCCCCGATCCGCGCCCCGCGCCCGATCCTGACCTCGCCCAGGATCACCGCGCCCGCGCCGATGTCGACCTCGTCGCCGATCACCGGCCATTCGTTGAGGTCTTTGGTCCGGGCAATCCCGAAGGTGGTGTTCTGACGGATAATGACATCGTCGCCGATGGCGCGCGCGATCAGCACCATGCCGCCGAAATGCTCGAGCCGGACCCGCCGTCCGACGATCACCGTATAGGGCAGCATGATGCCGCCGAGGGTTTCGGTCATCACCCGGCCGATCCGGTAGATCAGCGTCAGCGGCGCCCGCAGGAGCTTCGGTTTGACCGACATCCGCAGATTGCCGAACCGGTGCCAGAACAATGCCCAGAACCCTTGCGACAGGGCGCGACGGCCGTGGGTGCGGAAATCTTCGGCGATGAGCGACAAGAACCCGATGTCCTTGGGATTGCGGTTGGCCGAACCGAACTCGCCCATGTCTGCGGGCGACGCCAGTCCCTCGACCATCATCTGCGCCAGGCTCACCCGTTTGACCCGCTTTTCCCGGATGTCCACATGCGCAGAGTTTGCGTCCCCCTGAGGTGGCGTCAGAGGGCCGGACACATCGGACATCGACTCGTTCACGTTCATTACAGCTCAGGCACCCTTCAATTCGCCCCACTCAACTATTTGGCATTTATGGAGAAAGAAAGGGGAAGGAGAAGCCATAACCGTACGTAACTGCGGCTCGGTCGGCAGCGAAGTGCCGACCGCGCCAAGGAAAAGGTTTCTGGCCGCCTGCGATTGGCTTAAAACGGCCAGGACCCGCCGAAAAAGGAGCTTTCTGCCGCCGTGACCCATGCCGAGGACGACATCGATGGGTGGTTGAGCGGCGTCGCAAACGGCGACCGTGCGGCGTTCCGCCACATCTATCGGGCCGCTTCGGCGAAACTTTTTGGCATCGCGCTGCGAATCTGTCGTGACCGGAACTTCGCGGAGGAAGCGGTGCAGGACACGTTCGTAGATATCTGGCGCATGGCCGGCGCCTTCGACAGCACCCGCGGGTCCGGCATGGCCTGGATGTCGACCGTCGCCCGCAACCGGGCGATCGACGTCCTGCGCCGGCACGGCCGACATGGGGCGAAAGCGGTCGCCGACGGCGAGGCACTGCTGCCGCATTTGCCCGATCCGCGCGCCGCGACCGATGGTGGCGTCGCGCATATGGCGCTGGTGGCCTGCCTGGAGGCGCTCGAACAACCCACCCGCGACATGGTGCTGCGGGCCTATTATCTCGGGGAAACCCGTGAAGACCTGGCCGCGCGCTTCGACGCGCCGGTCAACTCTGTGAAAACCTGGCTGCGGCGCGGGCTGCAGGCGCTGAAAGGATGTCTGGACCGGTAGGATGTCGGACGTGGAACGCGATATGGAAGCTGCGGAACGTGCCCTCGGGCTCGACCCGCGAGACGGCGAGGACCGGGAGGCGCGCGCGCTGCGCGAGGCCTGGGAGCGCTGGTTCGCGCCGCTCCTCGACGCGCTTGAGCCCGCCGATCCGCCCGCGGGCCTCCTCGACCGGATCGAGGCGCGGATCGACCACGAAGAGACCGTGGTCGAGCTTGCCGCCGTGCGCCGCCGGCTGACCCGCTGGCGGGGGGCCGCGGCTGTCGCGGCGAGCGTGGCCGCGGCGCTCCTGATCTGGGTCGCTGTGCCTACCGTGGAAACGCCCGCGCGTTACGTGGCCGTGGTGACCGCCGACGCCGACGGCACCGCCGGTCTGGTGATCGAGTTCGACACCGGCTCGGGCGTGGCGACCGTGGTGCCGGTGGGGATCGAGGCGCCGGAAGACCGCTCGGTCGAGATGTGGCACCTGCCGGCCGGGGCCGAACGGCCCTATTCGCTGGGCTTGATGCCCGATGGCCCGGGCACGCTCGCGGGGCTGGAGACCGGGCCGGGCGACGTGATCGGGGTGAGCTTCGAGCCGCCGGGCGGCTCGCCCACCGGCCAGCCCACCGATGCGCGCTTCCACGGGACCATCGTCCGGGTGGAGTAGCCCGGCGGGGCATCCGGGGCCGTTTTCGCCTGGAATAGACACGAAAAAGGCCGGACGCTGGGCGCCCGGCCGATACTCGTCACACGAGGGACCTGCTCGATCGTTACTGCGCGGTGATGACGGTCATCACCAGGTTGCCGTCGGGCTTGATCGGGCCGTCCTCGGTCGCGCCGAGGGTATATTCGAAGGCGCCGGTCTTCATCCCGCCGGCTTCCGAATGGACCATGAGCATGAGCATGTCGCCGGGCGCCACCTCCTCGGTCAGGATCGCGGCCACGTCGGCGGTTTCACCGGCCCTGAGCGGCGCGTAGCCCACGACCGGGCCCGGCTTCATCTCGGCATCGGTGCGGTGCACGACCAGCCAGCCGTTCTCGGGTGCGGTGATCGAGGTCGCGGAGACCACGCCGTTGGCGACGCTCTGGTCTTCGGCGACCACGGCGGCGGCCATCATGTGATCGTCGGCGAGGAGCGGCGTGGCGAGGATCGAGGCGGCGGCGGCGATTTTGAAAGCGTTGAACATGGGTCTTCCTTTCGTGTCAGGTTGTGCAGGCCCCGCAGAGCCTGCTTGCCCTACACTTCGGGCGACTGCCGGGAAAGGTTTCAGACGCGGTCGGATTTTTCGCGAGGTTTTTGCCAAATCCCTGATAAAAAACACAAAAAAACCCCGCCACGAGGGCGGGGTCCAAGTCGGGTGCCGTGTTTGACCACAGGCACAGGCGGTAACTGAGGAGTTACGACATTTCTGAGCGGATCTGCTGGCGCAGCACGTCGATCGACACGGTCTTGCCGTCGCGCTTGAAGTGCCAGTAGGTCCAGCCGTTGCAGGAGGGCGCGTGTTCGAGCGCGGCGCCGACCTGGTGAATGGAGCCGATTTCATTGCCCGCGATCAGCGTGCCGTCGGCGCGCACCTTGGCGACCGCGCCGCGCGGGCTGGTGAGCTGTTCGCCCGGGCGCAGCATGCCGCGTTCGACCAGCTGGCCGAAGGGCACGCGGGGTTCGGCGCGTTTCGAGGCGGAGACGGTCAGTGCCTCCTTGTCGAACTTGCGGATCCTCGCGAGCCGTTTCTCGGCGGCGAGCCGGTAGGCCTCTTCGCGTTCGATGCCGATGAACTCGCGGCCCAGCATCTTGGCGACCGCGCCGGTGGTGCCGGTACCGAAGAACGGATCGAGCACCACGTCGCCGGGGTTGGTGGTGCCGATCAGGACACGGTGCAGAAGCGCCTCGGGTTTCTGGGTGGGGTGCGCCTTGTCGCCGTTATCGTCCTTGAGCCGTTCATGGCCGGTGCAGATCGGCAGCACCCAGTCCGAGCGCATCTGCACCCCTTCGTTGAGCGCCTTGAGGGCCTCGTAGTTGAAGGTGGGGCGGGAGGTTTCGGATTTCGACGCCCAGATCAGCGTCTCATGCGCATTGGTCAGCCGCTTGCCGCGGAAATTGGGCATCGGGTTGGTCTTGCGCCAGATCACGTCGTTGAGGATCCAGAAGCCCTGGTTCTGCAGCTCGGCGCCCATGCGGAAGACGTTGTGATACGAGCCGATGACCCAGATCGCGCCGTTGGGCTTGAGGATGCGCCGCGCGGCGGCGAGCCAGGCCTGGGTGAACTCGTCGTAACGGCGGAAGCTGTCGAACTGGTCCCAATGGTCGTCGACCGCGTCGACCTTGGAATTGTCGGGCCGGTGCAGATCGCCCTTGAGCTGCAGATTGTAGGGCGGATCGGCAAAGACGAGATCGACACTCTCCTCGGGGAGGCTGTTCATCATCTCGATGCTGTCACCGGCCAGAATCTGGTTGAGCGGCAGCTCCGGCACTGCCACGTCCATATGCTTTGTCATCCGTTTGCCTCTGTCCCTCGGCGCTTGTGCGCTCTGTGCCTTGG
>JAGRMP010000193.1 GCA_020441225.1 Maritimibacter sp.
GTGACCGAGCTGATCCAGGGCTACGTGGTCGGCCGCCAGCTCGAAACCACGGAAGCGGAGCTGATGCAGACGGTCTTCCCGCACCCGACCCTGAGCGAGATGATGCACGAGAGCGTGCTCGACGCCTACGGCCGGGCACTGCATTTCTGATCCGCGCGGCGGGCCACGGCGGCGGCGGCGGCGAAGTTTTCTTAAAACTTCGGTCCGGTTTTTTATGAAAAAACTGGTGCCTGCTCGGGCCCGTGCGGCTCGGTTTCCGGGCTTGGCGCAAGTGGCGTGCGGTCCAGTGCTGCCGTCACCGCCTGGCCGATCCGGGCGAGCGCCGCGCGGCTTTCCGGCCGGCTGGCGCCGTAACCGAAGAAATCGTGGGTCATGTTCGGCCAGACGTCGAGCGTGACCCCGGCCCCCGCCGCCGCCTGGCCTTGGGCGAAATCCCGGATCATGTCGACCAGCACTTCCTTGCCGCCCGCCTGCAGATAGAGCGGCGCGAGCCCGTGAAAGTCCTGGCAGACCGGCGACAGCGCCGCCCGCGTCTCGGCCACGCGCCCCCCGGTCAGCCAGTCGCCGAACCGCGTCGCCATCCAGCCCGCGACGATGTCGAACCGGTCGTTCGCGGTATAGGAGGCCCCCGACGGCGCGATGTCGGTCCAGGGGCTGAGGCCCACCGCGAGGGCCGGCTGCGGCAGGCCCGCACCATGCATCGCGACGAGCGTCATCAAGGCCAGATGCCCCCCGGCGCTGTCGCCCACCAGCACCAGCCGGTCTGCGGGCACCGTCTGCAACATCCAGCGCACGGCCGTCAGCGCATCTTCCTGCTGCGCCGGGTGGGGGTGCTCCGGGGTGAGCCGATAGGCGAGCTTGAACAGCGGCGCGCCGGTGGCCTCGGCCAGGAGGGCGGCGAAATCGTCGGTCATGAAACCGTCGAACGCATAGCCGCCGCCGTGGAAATAGAGCAGCACCGCCGGGCTCGTGACGCGGGCCGGGCGGACCCAGGTGCCGGGCGGATCGCCGGGGGCGGCGGCAGTGCGGGTGACGGCGGGCTCCAGCCCGGTCCGGGTCTGGACCGCGTCGAACAGCTTGCGGCCCTCGGCCATGTCCATGGTCATCGCCCGGGTGAACCGGTCGCGCCAGAACCGCACGCCGATCTCGTGGACAAGGCCCCAGCTTGGGTCGAGCCTGCGACCGGCGAGATGCCGCAAGGCGGTGGTGAAACTCAGCCGCATCAGCGTGGCGTAACCCGAAATCCGGTAGCGCCAGGGGCCGGTAAAGGTCATCTTGGCCATGATTTCTCCTTTGCACAGGGTCTTTCCCCGTCCTGTCGCAAGGGGAGGCCCCGGGAATAGAAGGATTGCGACATGGCGACGCGAGACCGGCTGATCCTGCCGCCGCCCGCGCTTGCGGGCTGTCTTTACGGCGCGCTCCTGCGCGATACCCGTGGCCGCGGGCTCACGGGCCCGGCGCTCTACAACCATTTCCCGGCCTCGCCGCTGGTGGCGGTCACCTGGGTGTTTCACGGCAGGCTCCACATGGTCGAGGACGGCCTAGTGTGCGCCGATCCGCTGCCGGCGATCTCGATCAGCGGGCCGAGCCCCGCGCCGGTCACCTCCTGGTCGCCGGGCGCGGTTCTGGCGCTCACCCAATCGTTCAAGCCCGAGGCCTGGGCGGCGCTCACCGGCGCGGCGCCCTCTGCGCCGGCCGGGCCGACGGGGACACTCGACCGCCTGCCGCCGGGTCCGTTGCGCACGGCCCTCGGCGCCGTTTCCGCGCCCGACGACCTGCCGCGCCTCGAGGCCGCCCTCGTGCCGCTCTGGCAGGCGCGGCGGCGTGGGGCCGGGCCCGGTGGGGCAGGGCACCGCCTCGGGGATTGGGTGACATCGGTGCTCCTGCGCGCGGCGACCGGCGGCACCGGCCGGTCTCTGCGCCAGGCGCAGCGGCGGCTGAAGGCGCTGACCGGGCATTCGGCCCGCGACCTTGCGCTTTACGCGCAGGTCGAGGCGCTGTGGCAGCTCTCGCGCGACAGCGACGCGCCGCTCGCCCGTGTGGCGCTCGACGGCGGCTTTGCCGACCAGTCGCATATGGGCCGCGCGGTGCGCCGGGTGACGGGCAAGAGCCCCGCCGCGCTGATCCGGGCGATTGCCGAGGATGAGGCCTTCTGGGCCTACCGGCTGCTGGGCAAGGGGCTGTAACCCCCTGACCGACATAAAAAACCCCGCGGCCGGAAAACCCGAACCGCGGGGCGAGAGAACGTCCGGGAGGGACGATTCAGGGTAGCTTACGCGCGCTCGATCGCACCGCCGGCCATCTGCCAGTGGCCGAGACCGCCGATGTTGTGCACGTCGCTGAAGCCGTATTGCTGCAGCACCTGGGTCGCCATCGAGGAGCGGGCACCGGAGGCGCAGTAGACGGCGATGGGTTTGTTCCGGTCGAGCGCCTTGTTGAAATCGGGCGACGACGGGTTGGCCTGCATCTGGATCACCGAGAGCGGGATATGCACCGCGCCTTCGGCCTTGCCGGTCATCGCCAGCTCGTTGTAATCGCGCACGTCGACGATGGTGATCTGGCCTTCGCGGGCCATCGCGACGGCGTCCTGCGGGGTGAGGCGGGAGGCGGTGGCCTGACGGCCCATCATGAAGTTGAGCATGGATAAAGTCCTTGTCCGGGAGGCCCGCGGCGTGAGATCCGCACTGATGTCCGGGCCCGTGTTTCGCTGTTGGCGATATTAATATTCACCTTTTTGAATATTACAAGTCCCGCATAAGCGAATTTCCTCACAAAGCCGCGAGGGACCGGGCAGGGTCGTTTCCAGGACACCACAGTCGGGCATCTGTTCGCCTATTGTTCTCATTTTGCGATTGGCCTTCGCCACGGATTCGCGTATCACATCCGGGCACGCGGCCGCCGGCCTGTCGCGGATGATCCGGCCCCCCGGATCACGGCGTATCCTGCGTGACAGCCCCGGTGCGCGCCCGGCGTTCGGCGAGACGGGGCAATGCCGGGTTCGGAAACGCATGAGGTGGGCGATGGCAGAGCAGAAATACATCGAGGTGCGCGGGGCCCGCGAGCACAATCTCAAGTCCATCGACGTCGATATTCCGCGCGACGAGCTGGTGGTCATCACCGGGCTCTCGGGGTCGGGCAAGTCCTCACTGGCCTTCGACACGATCTACGCCGA
>JAGRMP010000194.1:0-22874 GCA_020441225.1 Maritimibacter sp.
CGATCACGGTGGTGTCCTGGGCGAAAGCCGGCGCGGCCAGCACGAGCGCCAGGGCCGTGGCGGCAAAGCGGTGTTTCATGTTCATTGCGTTTCCTCCTTGGTTGACCGGTGTCTCCTCTTCACCGGGTAGATTTCCTGGCGCGTTGCAACACGACCGCCAGAATGATGATGACCCCCTGGATCGCGCCGTTGAGATAGGGGCTCACCAGGTCGGTCAGGTTCAGAATGTTGTCGATGAGGCCGAGGATCAGCACACCGATCACGGTGCCCCAGACCCGGCCGAAGCCGCCCTTGAGCAGCGTGCCGCCGATGATGACCGAGGCGATGGTCTCAAGCTCCCACAACAGCCCGGTGGTGTTGGAGGCCGAGCCCAGCCGCGGCACGTAGAGCACCGAGGCGAGGCCGACGAGCAGGCCGAGCAGCACGTAGGTGGCCAGTCGCACCCGGTCGACATGCACCGCCGAATAGCGCGCGACCTGTTCGTTCGAGCCGATCGCGGCGCAATGGCGGCCGAACGCCGTGTGCCGCATCGCGATCTCGCCGAGGATGGCGACCAGCGCGAAGACGAAGATCGGCCACCTGAGCCCGAACAGCCCACCGTAATAGACCGGCTCATAGAGGCTCGACAGCGCGAAGTTGAGCGACAGCGTGCCGCCATCGGCGAGGAAGGTCACGAGCGAGCGGAAGATCACCATCGACCCGAGCGTGACGATAAAGGCCTCGATCCCCAACCTTGTGATCAGGACGCCGTTGGCGAGCCCCGCCAGCACGCCGAACACCAGCCCCGCCCCCATGCCGATGAGGATCACGCCCCAACTGGTGCCGAGCGCCGGGATCAGCGCGTTCATCAGCATGATCATCAGCCCGGAGATGAAGGCCGTCATCGAGCCGACCGACAGATCGAGCCCGCCCGCGGTGATGACGAAGGTCATGCCGACGGCGATGATGCCGATGAAGGCCGAGCGCGACAGCACGTTGGTGATGTTGCGCGGCGCCAGGAAATCGGGGTTCAGGAGCGTGCCGATCACGATCAGGAGCACCAGCGCAAGGATCGGCCCGAGCACCTGGAGATCGAAGCGCATGCCCTTGCGGGCGCCGCCGGTTGCTGTTGTGTCAGCCATTTCCGTTGTCCTTCCCGTCGAGCCCCATCGCGAGCCGCACGATGCTTTCTTCGTTCACATCCGCGCCCGACACCTCGCCGGCGACCCGGCCCCGGCGCATGACCACGACCCGGTCGCAGAGCCCGATCACCTCGGTCATCTCCGATGAGACGACGATCACGGAGTGACCGGCGTCGATGAGGCCATGGATGAAGCCGTAAAACTGCTGCTTGGTGCCGACGTCGATGCCGCGCGTCGGTTCGTCGATGATGACGATCTGCGGTTCGGCCAGCATGATCTTGGCGAGCAGCAGTTTCTGCTGGTTGCCGCCCGAGAGATTGCCGACCAGCACCGAGCGCGAGGGCGCGCGGATGTCGAACTCGGCGATTGCCTTGTCGAGCGCCGCCTCCTCGGCGGCCTTGTCCACGAGCCCGACCGAGCCCCGGTTGAATTTCTTCAGCGCCAGCAGCGTGAGGTTGCGGCGCATGTCCTGGGTCAGGATCAGCCCGTGTTCCTTGCGGTCCTCGGGCAGGTAGACCAGCCCCGCCTTCATCGCCGCCTCGACCGAGTGCAGATGCACGGGCGCGCCGTTGATCGTGACCTTGCCGCGCGCAGGCCGCACGCCGATCAGCGCTTCCATGAGCTCAGTCCGGCCGGACCCGACCAGCCCGGCAAAGCCGAGGATCTCGCCGCGCTTGAGGCTGAAGCTCGCCTCCTCGACCACGCCGTCCACATGCAGGCCCTCGACCTCCAGCACTGGTTCCCCTACGGCCACGGGCCGCTTCGGCGGGAACATGTCGGAGAGCTCGCGCCCCACCATCGCCTCGGCCATCTGGTCGACATTCATCTCGCCGCGCGCGGCGGTGACGATCATCCGCCCGTCGCGCATCACCGACACCCGGTCGGCGATCTGGGCCACCTCGTCGAGCTTGTGCGATGTGTAGAGGATCGCCACACCTTCGGCCCTCAGCCGCTCGATCTGGCGAAACAGCACGTCGGTCTCGCGCGTGGTCAACGCCGCCGTAGGCTCGTCCATGATCAATACGCGCGCGTGGCGCGACAGTGCCTTGGCGATCTCGACCATCTGCTTTTCCGGCACCGAAATGCCCGACACCCGGTCGGCGGGGTCGAGCGGAGTTTCGAGCCGGTCGAGCAGCGCCTGGGTCTCGGCCCGCATCGCCTTGTGGTCGAGCAGCCAGCCCTTCTTGATCTCGTGACCGAGAAAGATGTTCTGCTGCACCGAGAGAAGCTGGGCGAGGTTGAATTCCTGGTGAATGAGCGTCACGCCCCGCGCCTCGGCCTCGCGCGAGAGCGCAAAGCTCACCGGCTGGCCGCCGAGCTCCACGTGGCCCCCCGTGGGCGCGAGATAGCCCGACATGATCTTCATCGTCGTCGACTTGCCCGCGCCGTTCTCGCCGATCAGCGCATGCACCTCGCCCGGGTAGAGCTCGAGCGAGATGTCATAGAGGATCTGGATCGGCCCGAAGGACCGGTCGACATGGCGCAGCGCCAGTGCCGGAACGGCGGTCCCGGGATCTGTCGCAGGTGCGGCGGCAGGGCTCATGGTGTCACCCCAGGCTCACCCAGGCGGCGTTGCGCGCCGAAGACCGCACGCAGGCATCGACGAAACTCACGCCCGCGACGCCGTCCTCGACGGTGGGAAAGACCACGTCCGGCGGGATCGCTTCGCCCGCCTGTTTCGCCCGGATCGCCCGCGCGGCCTCGGCGTAGATATTGGCGAAGCCTTCGAGGTAGCCCTCGGGGTGCCCGCCCGGCGTGCGGCTGACCCGCGCGGCCACGTCGCGCGCACCGGTGCCCGCCCGGGTGAGCAGGCGTTTGGGTTCGCCGAAGGGGGTGAACCACAGGTAGTTCGGATCTTCCTGCGCCCATTCGAGCCCGCCCTTGTCGCCGTAGACCCTGAGCCGCAGCGCGTTTTCGTTGCCCGGCGCGACCTGGCTGCACCACAGCATCCCCTTGGCGCCCGAGGCGTAGCGCAGCAGGATATGGCCGTTGTCGTCCACCCGGCGCCCATCGACGAAGCTCGACAGATCCGCCGCCAGCGCTTCCGGCTGCTCACCGGTGACAAAGCCCGCGAGGTTGAACGCATGGGTGCCGATATCGCCGGTCGAACCGCCTGCACCAGACCGTTCCGGGTCGGTACGCCATTCGGACTGCTTGTTGGTGCCCGTGGTCTCGACCGCCTCGGTCAGCCAGTCCTGCGGGTATTCCACCTGCACGACGCGCAAGCGCCCGATCTCGCCGTTCGCCACCATCTCGCGGGCCTGCCGCACCATCGGGTAACCGGTGTAATTATGCGTGAGCACGAACAAAGCGTCGCTGTCCTGGGCGAGCTTGGCGAGCTTCTTCGCATCCGCCAGCGTCGAGGTCAGCGGCTTGTCGCAGATCACGTGGATGCCGCGTTTGAGAAACTCGCGCGCCACCGGGTAGTGCATGTGGTTGGGCGTGACGATCGCCACCGCCTCGATCCCGTCCTTGATCCGGGCCTCGCGGATCGCCATCGCCTTGAAGTCGTCGTAGCTGCGCGCGGGGTCGAGCCCCAGCGCCGCGCCGCTCTCACGGGCGCGTTCGGGCGTGGAGCTGAGTGCCCCCGCCACCAGATCGTAATCGCCGTCGATCCGCGCCGCGATCCGGTGCACCGCGCCGATGAAGGCGTCCTTGCCGCCCCCGACCATTCCGAGCTTGATACGGGTCCCCATGTCAGCCTCCGATCCCCAGCATCCTGCGGTTGGCCGCCTCGTCGGTCCCGCCGGCGGCGAAATCGTCGAACGCGTGTTCGGTCACCCGGATGATGTGGTCACGCACGAACTGCGCCCCCTCGCGCGCCCCGTCCTCGGGGTGCTTGAGCGCGCATTCCCATTCCACGACGGCCCAGCCGTCGAAATCGTTCGCCGCCATCTTCGAGAAGATCGCCTTGAAATCGACCTGGCCATCGCCGAGCGAACGGAACCGCCCGGCGCGGTCGACCCAGGGCTGGTAGCCCGAATAGACGCCCTGCCGCCCGGTCGGGTTGAACTCGGCGTCCTTGACGTGAAACATCCCGATCCGCTCGTGGTAGATGTCGATATTGGCGAGGTAGTCGAGCTGCTGCAGCACGTAATGCGACGGGTCGTAGAGCATCATCGCACGCGGGTGGTTGCCGACCCGTTCGAGGAACATCTCGTAGGTCACCCCGTCGTGCAGGTCTTCGCCCGGGTGGATCTCGTAGCACAGGTTCACGCCGCAATCCTCGGCATGGTCGAGGATCGGTTTCCAGCGCTTGGCGAGCTCGTCGAAGGCGGTCTCGATCAGCCCGGCGGGCCGCTGCGGCCAGGGGTAGATGTACGGCCAGGCGAGTGCGCCGGAGAAGGTCGCATGCGCGGTGATCCCCATGCGCTTCGACGCGGTCAGCGCCTTTTTCACCTGGTCCACGGCCCAGGCCTGCCGCGCCGCCGGGTTGCCCCGAACCGAGGGGTCGGCAAAGCCGTCGAAGGCGGTGTCATAGGCCGGATGCACGGCCACGAGCTGGCCCTGCAAATGGGTCGACAGCTCGGTCACCTCGACGCCGTTCGCCGCCGCGACGCCCTTGAACTCGTCGCAGTACGCCTGGCTCTCGGCCGCTTTCGCAAGGTCGATCAACCGGCCGTCCCAGCTCGGCACCTGGACGCCCTTGTAGCCGACATCGGCGGCCCATTTGGTGATGCTGTCCCAGGAATTGAACGGCGCGTCGTCGCCGGCGAATTGCGCAAGGAAAAGGGCCGGACCCTTGATCGTTTTCATGTCTTGAACCTCCTCATCCGAGGAGTGAGGTGCATTCGCATGAGCCCCTCCTCGGCGTTTGCGAATCGCGGATGTAATCCTTTACATCGGCACTATACCGGTGCTCTAATTCAAAACAAGAACTTTAATTCGAACCGTAAAATAAAATTGGCAAACGGCAAGAAGATCCTCGCCCCTCCGGAAAAAGGCGCGCGCCCCGCGACGTCCCTGGTGCCGAGCATCCGGGATGTCGCCCTGGCGGCGGGCGTGTCGACCGCCACCGTGAGCCGCACGCTCTCCAGCCCCGAAGTGGTCAGCGAAGCGACCCGCGCGGCGGTCTTTGCGGCGATCGAAGAGACCGGATACCGGCTCAACGTCGCGGCCCGCAACCTGCGCAAACGGGTGACCGGCGCCGTCGCCGTGCTGGTACCCAACCTCGCCAACCCGTTCTTTTCCCGCATCCTGTCGGCCATCGCCGAGGTGATGTCGGCCGCGGGCTACAACGTGCTCATCACCGACACCACGCCGACCGCGCTCGACGACCACCGCTTCCCCGAGTTTTTCAGCCTCAACCAGACCGACGGGCTCATCATCCTCGACGGCATGCTGCCGCGCGATCTGCTTCTGCACCGGGGCACGCCGGATTTTCGCGCGCCGATGGTCTTCGCCTGCGAATGGATCGACGAGATCGACCGGCCCAAGGTGAGCATCGACAACCGCGACGGCGCCCTGCAGGCGGTCGCGCATCTGCTGGCGCTGGGGCACAGGCGGATCGGCCTTGTCACAGGTCCCCCCGGCAACGTGCTCACCGCGACCCGGCGCGAGGGCGCCTGTGCCGCCATCCGCGCCGCCGGGCTCGAGCTGCCGGACGATTGGGTCTATGACGGCGATTTCACGCTTGCCGCCGGCACTCGGGCGGCGGCGCACTGGCATGCGCAGACAGAGCGGCCCTCGGCGGTCTTCTGCGCCAGCGACGAGATGGCGATGGGCTTCATCGGCGAATTGCACCGCCGCGGTTTCAGTGTGCCCGAAGACGTTTCGGTGGTGGGCTTCGACGACCTGGAAATCGCGGCGCATTTCGTGCCCGCGCTGACGACGATCCACCAGCCCCGCGCCGAGATCGGCCGCACCGCGGCGCAGATGCTGCTCGACCGGATGCGCCTGTCCCTGCGCGAGCGCACCCGCACCAGGCCGCCCGAGATCATCCTGCCGGTACAGCTTGTGACCCGCGCCAGCACCGGCGCGCCCAACCCGGCCGCGGCCGCCGCGGCCCCCCCGGGTTGACCCCGGCCAGAACCGCGCCATGCCCCTCACGAAGCGAGAGAAAAGCGATGCCCGACCACGTCATTGACCCGCCCCGCCCTGTCCTCCTGCCGGTCGTCGGAGGCGGGACCTTCCCGGTCCGCCGGGTCTATTGCATCGGCCGCAATTACGCCGAACACGCCATCGAAATGGGGCACGACCCCGACCGCGAACCGCCCTTCTTCTTTCAGAAGAACCCCGACAACCTCGACCCCTCGGGCCGCTTCCCCTACCCGGCCCAAAGCTCGGATGTGCATCACGAGGTCGAGCTGGCCGTCGCGCTCGGCTCGGGCGGCACGGAGATTGCGCCCGACGCGGCCCTCTCCCACGTCTTCGGCTACGCCGTCGCCCTCGACATGACCCGGCGCGACCTGCAGGCAGTCGCCAAGAAGATGGGGCGGCCCTGGGAGATCGGCAAAGCCTTCGAACGCTCCGCCCCGGTCGGCCCGATCCACCCCGCGCACGCGGTCGGGCACCCAAGCAACGGGCGCATCGCGCTCTCGGTCAACGGCACCCCACGGCAGGCGGGCGACCTTGGCCAGATGATCTGGAAAGTGCCGGAGATCATCGCCCATCTCTCCGAGTATTTCGAGCTCGCGGCGGGCGACGTGATCCTCACCGGCACCCCGGCGGGGGTCGGCCCGGTGACCCGGGGCGATGTGCTGGCGGCCGATATCGACGGGCTCGGCGCGCTGACCGTCACCGTGGTCTGACCCCGCCCCGGCACCGGGCGGACCGGATCACGCGTCTTTCGCCGCCAAGGTGGGCGCGGCGACGAAATCCGGCGCAAAGAGCATCGCGCAGAGCGGCGCAAATCGGGCGTGAAGCTGATCCCTGTGGGCCTCGAGGGTCATCTCGTTGGCGCGGATGAAATCCTGAAACGTCGCCTGCCAGACGTCGAGGAACAGATGCGCGACAGGGCCGGGATCGGCGCGGGAGCCATCGTGCAGCGTCAGCGCGTATTGCGACAGAATCTTTTCGACGGTCTCCAGAAGCGCGGCATCGACCTCTTCGAAAGGTTTCGCGAACTCGTTGTCCGGGTGCCGGATCATGGCCGCATTGGCGTAGCGCCAGATCCGCTTGTTCGCGATCGCCATGGTCTCGACCGAAATATCCATGAACAGCGCCATCAGCGTGGTGAGGAAGTCGTCGTCCGTTCGTGGCGCCAGCATCTTGCTGTGATCGCGCGCCGTCGCGGCGCCTTCGGTGATCATCGCGATGAGGATGCCGTCCTTGTGCCCGAAGTAGTTGAACACGGTCGGCGTCGACACGTCCGCGGCCTCGGCGATCTCGGCCATGGTGGTCGCATCCACGCCCTTTTCGGCAAACAGCGCCCGCGCCTGGTCGAGGATCACCTCGCGCCGCCGCGCCTTCTTGCGCGACCGCAGGCCGCTCTGCGCGCCCTCGTCGCTGTCCGCTTGCGGTGTGTCTGCCATTGGCGGGTTCATCCTTGCACGCTCCATCCCCGATCAACCTTTATCGAGAAAAAGTTTTTATTGACTGAAAAGTTATTATCCATGCCTATTGGGCCTGTCGACCGTATTCGGATGTTGCCACTCATGATCCTGCACGCTCCGGCCCGTTCTGATTGGGCCCGTTCTCCATGGCGGCGCCACCGGTCCGCGGACCGCGCCGTGCCGCGAGCTTATGCCAGCCATCCGACCGCTTCCAGCCGCCAGGGCCGGGACGGCACACCGGTCGATCAAGAAGAAAACACGACGTCCAGACTGTACCAACCCCACGAGAGGAGACCCCTATGATCGACATACACCGCCTCGCGGCGACCGTTTCGACCGCAGCCACGCTTGCCGGTCTCGGCGCCGCCGCCACCGCCCAATCGTCCGATCCCGCCCGCTGGCTGACGCCGACGATGATCGAAGCCCGCGCCAGCATGTTCATGCCCTCGCTCAACTACCTGACCTTCCAGCACATGGACCAGATGTTCGCCACCCGCGACGTGGCCGCGGGGAACGAAACCTGGGTGCTGCCCGAAGCCCCGGTCTCGCTCGCGGGCGACTACACGATCCTGGGCGAAACCTTCGATCTCGAAGGCGCGCTCGAGCGCACCCGGACCAACGCGATGGTGGTCCTGAAAGACGGCGCCATCGTCTACGAGACCTACCGCAACGGCAGCGGTCCCGGCACCCGGTTCCTGACCTTTTCGGTCGCCAAATCCTACACTTCGACCCTGATCGGCTTCGCGCTTCAGGATGGGCTGATCGACAGCCTCGACGACAAGGTCACCAAGTACCTGCCCGAGATGCAGGGCTCCGGCTATGACGGCCCGAGCCTGCGCGATGTGCTTCGGATGCGCTCCGGCGTGGCCTGGGAAGAGCGCTACGAGTTCGGCAGCGAGACCCAGCTCACCCAGGTCCATGACAATGCGCTCGTGGCCTACAAGTACCGCTGGTGCGACTACGCGGCGAACGAATCCCAGCCCGGCGAGACCGCGCCGGACGCGGCGTTCAACTACGCCACGCTCGACACCAGCGTGCTCGGCTGCATCGTCGAGCGCGTCACCGGGCGGACCGGCGCGGCGTACATGAGCGAGAAGCTCTGGCAGCCGATGGGCGCCGAATACGATGCCTACTGGATCATGGACGGGCCCGACGATGTCGGCCGCGAATTCTACGGCGCCGGCCTCGCCGCCACGGCCCGCGACCACGCCCGTTTCGGCCAGATGTTCCTGCAGGGCGGCGTGGCGAACGGCAACCAGGTCGTGCCCGCCGACTGGGTGCACGAAGCGACCGTGGCGGACGCGGGATACGAGCCGGTCGCCCCCGGCGAGCCGGTCGGCTACCAGTACCAGTGGTGGACCGATGCAAACAGCGACGTGTTCATGGCGCTCGGCCTGCACCACCAGTTCATCCGCGTCGATCCCGCCAACGACATCGTCATCGTCAAGATCAGCTACACCCAGGAGCCGGTCGGCCGCGATGCCGAGAACGAAGAGCTCTTCGCCCAGATCACTGCGAAACTGACACAATGACCCCGCGCGCGGGCCTGCCTCTCGCGGGCCCGCGCCTCATGCCCCCCGCCCCGCCTCTACCGCCGGACCGGACAGGCGCGATTTGTAGGCGCGCGGGCTTTCGCCCATCACCGACTGGAAGGCGCGGGTGAAGCTCGCAGTCTCGGCATAGCCGCACCGCCCCGCGACCTCGTAGACGCTGAGCCGCGTCTCGCTCAGCAACCGCGCCGCCCGTTCGATCCGGTGCCGCCGGGCAAGGTGGCGAAACGACGTGCCTTCCGCGCGCAGACGCCGCCCCAGCGTCGAGGCCCCCAGCCCCAGCCGCGCCGCGACCCTCTCCAGCGTCGGCGCGCGTTCCTCGGGAAGCGTGGCGAGGGTCTGCCAGACCTCTTCCGAAACGGTGGTGATCGCATGGGTCGGCCGGTCCAGGAGCTGGATGTAATGCTGCATCACCGCGACCAGGTTCGGATCCGCCCTGGGCGCGCGCCGGTCCACGTCCTCCGGGCGAAACCACAACGCGTTCATCTCCTGGTCGAAGAAGACCGGACACCCGAACAGCGCCTCCTGGCGATCCGGCCGCGCCGGGCCGGGATGCTCGAACCAGACCTCCAGCGGCGCATATCCCGGCCCCAGGAGCAGGCGGATCAAGCGGTCGACATAGCCCAGCGAAAACTCCACGTCCTGCCGCCGCGGGATCATCTCGTCATCGGTGATCCGGTAGCGCACATGCGGCGCGGTGCCGGTGTGGACCTCGAACCGGGTTGCGTCCTGGATGGTGAACACGCTGGAGGCCAGCGCGCGCACGGCATGGTCCAGATCCGGCGAAGCGACAAAGATATAGCCCGCAGGGCCCACCAGCTCCGGCCCCATCCCCTGCGACAGCTCCAGCCCGAAACACTCCCGGCCCAAGGCCTGCGCCACCCGGTCGAACAGCCGCAGGTAGGCGGCGAAGGGCAGGGTCGCGTGCGGCTCGCGCACATCCGCCCGCCGCAGACCTTCGCGCGCCAACAGGGCTTCCACCTGCGGCTCCGGCAAGGGCGCGCCGTTCAGGATCGCGTTCAGCACCTTGGCCTGAATGCGCGGGGCGCGGGTCTGTTCGGCTGTTTCTGCGCTCATGTGGCGTAACATATCAATTTTTTGACCGAATAAATCAAGCAAAGCCCGCGCCAGCCCCTACCCTCGACCTTCAGAAACGCGACCGTCCGATAAGGCCGGAAAAGAACAGGGAAAACCACATGAGTGAAACGCATTGCCGTTTCGCGACCATTGCCGTCGTGGACACGAACGGGTTGCTGCGCGGTCAGAAGGTGCGCGGCGCCGATATTCCGGGGCTCCTGGAGCACGGGCCGGGCATGTCGCCGGTGCAGCTCGCGCTCGACCCGACGGATGAGATCATGGACATGCCGGGCGTCACCGACGACAGCGCCGATTTCCACGACACCGCGCTCGCCATCGATCCGTCGAGCCTGCGCCACATCCCCTTCGAGCGCGACGAGGACAGCCCGCTCTACCTCGCGCAATTCACCGGCGAAGCGGCGGATTTCTGCCCCCGCGCGGTGCTGCGCCGGGTGCTGGCGCGCGCCGGGGCGATGGGGCTGATCCCCAAGGTCGGCATCGAGCTCGAATTCACCCTGTTCGACGAGACCCCCCGGTCGCTCGCCGCCAAGGGCTATGACGGGCTCGACACCGCCACGGTGCATCCGAGCCACGACCTCATTCTCTACCAGGCCGCGCAGGCCGAGTTCTATTCCGAGGTCGCCGACATCTGCGGGCCGCTCGGGATCGGGCTCGGCAAGATGCACGAAGAAATCGGCGGCGGCTTCATGGAGGCCTGCATCGCCGCGACCTCGGCGCTCGAAGCCGCCGAGCAGGCGGCGCTGTTCAAGAATTTCATCCGTGTCCTCGCGATGCGGCGCGGCCAGACCGTCTGTTTCATGCCGCGCTGGAGCGAAGCGGCCGACAGCCAGTCCGCCCATATCCACATTTCGCTCTCCGATGCCGACGAGACGCCGCTGTTCTGGGAGACCGCCGCGCCCGGCCGGATGAGCGAGGCCTTTCGCCATTTCATCGGCGGGCTGCAGCGCCACCTGCCGGCGATGATGCTGCTCTTCGCGCCCACGGTGAACAGCTGGCGCCGCTTCGCCGAGGGCACCTTCGCCCCGCCAGCCTTTTCCTGGGGGATCGAGAACCGGACCACCGCTTTCCGGGTCGTCGGGCACGGGCCGCGGTCGCTGCGGGTCGAGAACCGCCTGCCCTGCTCCGATGCCAACCCCTACCTCGTCACCGCTGCGACGCTCGCGGCGGGGCTCGCGGGGATCGAGGAGCGCGTCGAACCGAGCGAGGCCACGCCGGGCAACGGCTACCTGCCCGGCGCGGCGATCGGGCCGGTCCTGCCGGGCGGCATGGCGGCGGCGATCGACAGCCTGCGCGGCTCCGCCTTCGCCGCCGACTGGCTCTCACCCCGCTTCGTCGAGACCTTCACCGCCACGCGCGATCATCAGCTCCGCCAGTTCGCGGGCAAGGATCTGATCGACGAACGCCGCCGCTTCTTCGAGTTGGGCTGAGCATGAAGATCGGTCTCCTCGAATGTGGCTCTAACCGGCCCGATTGGGTCCGTTTCGGCAGTTTCGGCGATTGGTTCCCGCCGCTTCTGGCACAGGCCGGTCGGCCCTTCGAAACCCGGGCCTGGAACGTCTCCGAGGGCGAGCTGCCCGGCGATGACCACGGCTGCGACGCCTGGCTCCTGACCGGAAGCCCCGCGAGCGCCGCCGACGACGCGCCCTGGCAGAAAGCGCTCAGCGCCTTCCTGCGGCCCCGGATCGACCGCCAGCCGGTGATCGGCATCTGCTACGGTCACCAGCACCTGCACCGGATGCTCGGCGGGGCCGTCGAGGAACAGCCCGACTGGGGCGTGGGTATGCAGCACTACGCGGTCACCGCCCTGCCCGACTGGCTGCCGCCCGACGCGGCCGCCGAGGCGGGCGACGGCTTCGACCTCGTCGCGCTGCACCACGACCAGGTCACCCGCCCCGCGCCGGGGACGCAGGTCTTCGCCGGTTCCGCCTTCTGCCCCTACGGCGTGACCCAGATCGGCGCGCGCATCCTGACCTTTCAACCGCATCCCGAAATGGACCCGGGCTTCGCCGCCGAGGTCTACGATTTCGAACGCCACCGCATCGGCGACGCGGCAACCGACGCGGCCCTCGCCACGCTCGACCGCCCGCGCGACACGGCCCGCGCCGCGCGCTGGATCATGGCGTTTCTTTCGCATCACCTGGAGGACGGAAAATGACCATCACGACAGAGGCCCCCAAAGCCGGCGCCCCCGAGACCCGGATCGATCTTTCCGACGCCGGGCTGTGGCAGGACGGCCCGCCGCGCGCGGAATTTGCCCGGCTGCGCGCAGAGGCGCCCGTCGCCTGGAACCCGCGCCACGACGGTCCCCGCGGCTTCTGGGCGGTGACGCGCTACGACGACATCGTCACCGTCTCGAAGGACACCGACACCTTTTCCTCGCGGGGCGGCGTGATCTCGCTCGACGATTTCGACGACGCCCAGAACGACAAGCGCCGCACCCTTCTGGAGATGGACCCGCCGCAGCACGGCAAGATGCGGATGCTGACCCTGCCCGGCTTCACCCGGCGCGGCGTCGGCGGGCTGGAGGACGACGTGCGCGCCCGGGTCGCCGCGCTTCTCGACGCGCTCACCGATGCCGGGCCTTTCGAGGCGGTCGAGACGCTGACGAAACAGATCCCCATCATCACGCTCTGTTCCCTGCTCGGCATCCCGACCGAGCGCACGGCGGACCTGATCCGCTGGTCGGATCTGCTGATCGGCTCGGACGATCCCGATTTCGTCGATCCGATCTTCGAACAATATTCCGAGGACGAGCGCCGGATGATGCCCTTCGGCCACCCCGCCGCGCTCTGGGCCTTCGAGATGGGCCGCGAACTGGCGGCCGACCGCCGCGCCAACCCGCGCGCCGATGTCATCACCATGCTGGTTCAGGCCGAGGTCGACGGCCGCCCGCTCACCGAGGACGAATACCTCAACTACTTCCTGATGCTCGTCGTCGCCGGCAACGAGACCACCCGCCACACCATGAGCCACGGGCTGCGCGCGCTCGCCGATCACCCCGGCGAATGGGAAAGGTTCCGCGCGGGCGGCATCTCCAGCCAGACGGCGACCGACGAGATCCTGCGCTGGGCCTCGCCGGTGCATTTCGTGCGCCGCGTCGCCACCTGTGACACAGAACTCGGCGGGGTCGAGATCGCTAGGGGCGACAAGGTGGCGATGTATTTCACCTCCGGCAACCGCGATGCCGCGCATTTCGACACCCCCGAAAGCTTCGACATCGGCCGCGACCCCAACCCGCACATGGCCTTCGGCAAGGGCGGTCCGCATTTCTGCCTCGGCAATTACGTGGCCCAGCTCCAGGTCCGGGTGCTGGTCGAGGAACTGGCCAAGCGCGTCGCCCGGATCGAGGCGACCGGGCGGGTGTCGCTCCTGCGCTCGAACCATATCCACGGGGTCAAGGTGCTCGATCTCGCGTTCCATTCCGGGTGAGTGCAGGCGGACAGCCCGCCCCGGTCGTACCGCGGGCGCCGTGACATTCGCGGTGGAAGTTCACAGCGCCCGCAGCCAAGCCCGTGGCCGATGACAGAGGCCCACCGGGTCTGTCCGGCGATTGCGGCGCAGAAGCGAAGCGCGTTCCCCGCGCGCCGGACGGTCAAGGTCCCCGGAACCGCCGCAGTGCAACCCGGGCCGGTCTCCGCGCCCGGCGGCCGGACCGGGCGAGCTTGCCGTCTGCCGCCATCGGTCCGGGCCGCCCTGCTGCGGCAGCAATTCGCCAGGTCGCCGGCAGCGGCCTGATCCTCATCCATTGGAGATCGGCAATCCGGCTTCCGGCCCGCCCCACGTCCTTTTCTTCTTGAACCTGAGCACCTGCCGTCCCACGGTTTGCCGAGGAGCTTCATCCATTCCATTCGGGAGCACGAAAGTTGGACGCCGCGGCCATCCTTGAGCATCTGGCGGATCTGGTGAGCCCGGATCAGCTCAACACCAACCCAGACGATCTGTACGAGGCCGCCGCGGACCGCTACAAGAAATACGCCAAGGCGCGGCGGGTGCTGGACGTTCCCGTGCCGCTCGCCATCGTCTATCCGCACACGGCCGACGAGGTCGCCGCGGTACTGCAATTCTGCAATGCGAACCGGATCAACGTCGTTCCCCGTGCCGGCATGACGGCGACCGAGGGCGGATTGGAGAACTGGAAAGCGACGACCCTGGTCATCGACACGCGCAACCTGGACAAGATCATCAAGATCGACCCCTACAATTGCCAGGCCACGGTGCAGGCCGGGGTACCCCTGCAGGCGCTCGAGGACGCGCTCAACAGGATCGGGTTCACCACCGGCCATTCGCCCCAGTCCAAGCCGGTGGCCAAGTTGGGCGGCCTGGTCGCCACGAGGAGCATCGGTCAGTTCTCGACGCTCTACGGCGGTATCGAAGACATGGTCGTGGGGCTGGAATGCGTGTTCCCGGACGGGCACGTCGCGCGGATCAAGAACGTGCCGCGGCGCGCCGGCGGTCCGGACATCCGCCACATCGTCATCGGCAGCGAGGGGGCGCTGTGCTACATCACCGAGGTCACCGTCAAGATCTTCAAGCATCGCCCGGACAACAACGCGTTCTTCGGCTATCTGATCAAGGACGTGGCCAGCGGCATCAGGATCCTGCGCGAGGTGATGGTCGAGGGCTACAGGCCCTCTGTCGCCCGGGTCTATTCCGAAGCGGACGCGGCCCAGCACTTCTCTCATTTTCACGACGGCAGATGCGTCCTGCTGTTCATGGCCGAAGGTCCCAAGGCGATCGTCGAGGCCACCGGCCGCGCCATCGAAGACGCGGTCGGGAAATTTGCCGAGACTGTCGTCAAACAGGTGCCGGGCGCCCTCATCCGGGCCTGGTTCGAAAACCTGAACTGGTCGCAGCAGGACATCGACGACGAATTCGCCCAGATGCGCGAACAGACCGCGCATGCCGGTTTCACCACCGAGATTTCCGCCGATTGGGAAACCATCCCGATCATCTATGACGCGGTCATGAAGCGGGTGCCCGCCGAGTTCGACCGGGCCGAGGACCTGACCCTTCTGGGCGGACATTCGTCGCACAGCTACATCAACGGGACGAACATGTACTTCGTCTACAACTACGAGATCCGCTGCGAACCGGAGGAGGAACTGCGCGTCTATCACCATCCGATCCAGAAGATCATCGTCGAGGAGACGCTTCGGCACGGCGGCTCCATGTGCCACCACCACGGCATCGGCAAGTACCGCAGCGAGTGGACCGGGGAGGAGCACGGCAGCGCCTATTACATGCTCGAAAAGCTGAAACAGGCCTTCGACCCGAACGGCATCATGAACCACGGAACCATTTTTCCCCAGGACGAGGTGAGGAAGTACATCTACCGGGAAGAGACCGACAGCTAGGGCGGGTCCGGCCGCAGTCGGGGCAGTGCACAGGGCCGGTCCCGGCGTTTTGACATCGCGCGCGCAGACGCCGCAGTCCGGTGTTCCGGCCGGCCGACACCGGGGCCAATACAGGAGGGGCCATGGAGCCCGCTGATTTCAACATGGGGTTCTTCTCCCTCGCGGGGAGGAACGCGATCGTCACCGGCGGCAATGGCGGGCTGGGGCGCGCCTTTTCGACCGCGCTTGCCACCGCGGGCGCCAACGTGATGGTCGCAGGCCTCTTCGACGACGACGGCACCACGCGGGAGATGGTGGAACAGCGTGGGGTCGCCTACGCCTTCGTCGAGGCCGACATCGCCGCGCCCGGCGAATGCAAACGGGTCGTGGACGCGTGCCTCGACAGATGGGGCCGGGTCGACATTCTGGTGAACTGCGCCGGGATCGGCATCAACGTTCAGGACGTGACCCGGTTTGGCCGCGCGCAATGGGACAGGATGGTCTCGGTGAACCTGACCGCCGCCTTCGAGATGATCCATGAGGTCTGCCCGCACATGATCGCGCAGAAAAGCGGCAAGATCATCAATATCGCCTCGCTGTTCTCCTTTCTTGGCGGCCGGTGGTCGCCCGCCTATGCCGCGACCAAGCACGGTATCGTGGGCCTGACCAAGGCGATGTGCGACGAACTCGCCGGGTTCAACATTCAGGTCAACGCCATCGCGCCGGGCTATTTCGCGACCCCGCTCACCGCGGACACCCGCAAGGACCCGCAGCGCAGCGGCGAGATCCTGGCGCATATCCCCGCCAACAGGTGGGGCTGGAGCGCCGATGTGATGGGTGCCACGGTCTTCCTCGCCAGCGCCGCATCGGATTACGTGAACGGGACGGTGCTCACCGTCGATGGCGGGTATCTGGTGCGGTGACGGCCCGGGCGGGATCTGCGGGGGCCGGCGGCGAAGCGTTGATCGTCGCAATCGATGGCGGCACCCAGAGCACCAAGGTCGCGCTGTTCGACCTGAACGGACGGGAAGTCTGTGCGCAATCCGTCAGGTTGCGGCCGATGGCGCTCGACAGCACCGGCCGGGCCGAACACCCGGACGACGATCTGTGGGACAGCCTTGTCCGGGCCTGCCGGAAGATGTTCGACGCTTTCACCGGCGACAGGCGCGCGATCGTCGGCGTCGGGCTCGGATCGATCCGCTGCTGCCGGGCCCTGATCTGCGAAGACGGCACCCTGGCCGCGCCGGTCCAGAGCTGGATGGACCGGCGTCTGACCGAACCCTACAGGCACGAAGACGACGCGGTGCGATACGTGACCGCGGCGACCGGGTACCTCGCGCACAGGTTGACCGGCGCGACCCGGGATACCAGGTGCAATTACGTCGGCCCCTGGCCGATCGATCCCGGCACGCTCGACTGGTTCGAGGATCGCGACCGGTTCCAATCCTGCGGCACGCCCAGGCACATGCTGTTCGACCTGGTCGATCCCGCCACCGTGCTCGGCCATGTCACCGAAGCCGCCGGACGGGCGACGGGCATCCCGAAGGGCATACCGGTGGTGGCCACCGCCAACGACAAGGCCGTCGAAGCCCTGGGCGCCGGGCTCTCGGCGGACGGAACGGTGCTCGTCTCGCTCGGCACCTACATCACCGCGATGATGATGGGCGACAGGGACCGGTCGGATGCCACCGCCTTTTGGAGCAATCCGGGCGCGCTGCCCGGCGAGGTCCTCTACGAAAGCGGCGGTATCCGGCGGGGGATGTCCACCGTGAGCTGGATCATCGATCTGCTGGGCGACGATCTCGTCAAGGCGGCTGCCGAGCGCGGCCTGTCGCCCGAGGCCCATCTCGACCGGATTGCGGCGCGCGAGGTGCCGCCGGGCTGTGACGGGCTCTGCACGGTGCTGAACTGGCTGGCGCGCCCCGCGCATCCGCATGAGCGCGGCATCATGATCGGGTTCAACGGAACCCACAAAGGCCCGCACATGTTCCGCTCCGTCCTCGAAGGCATTGCCATGACCATGAAGACCCATGTGCAGGCCATGTGCGACGAATGCGGCGTGGCGCCCACCCGGATCGTCGCGAGCGGCGGCGGCGCCGACGGGGATCTGTTCATGCAGATCCTGGCCGACGTGTTCGGCCTTCCGGCGCACCGCAACGCGGTGACCGGCTCTGCGGGCCTGGGGGCGGCGATCTGTACGGCCCTCGCGCTGGGCCTCTACGCGGATCGCCGCGACGCCATCGACGCCATGGTCCGTCCGCGCGACATATTCGACCCGATCCCGCGGAACGTGGCGCTGTACCGGGAGCTGAACGAGACGGTCTACAAGCATCTGTCGGTGCAGACCGACGCCCTGCTGCGGCGGTCGCACGAGATCTTCCATGGCGGGGCCGGTCCGTCCGCGCCTGTCGGCATGGGGTTCCTCGACTAGGGGCGGCGCGCGGGCCCGCGTCAACCGGGTCCGGCGCGGGCACGATCATCCGGACGCCGCCACCGGACCGACGCCGCGCCGGATTTCGTAGCCGAGCTCTTCCGGTTCGTCGTCGACCAATGTCATCGGGAACCCGTCCGCGAGGATCTTCAGGCCGGTCGCCTCCTCGAGCCGTTCGACGATGCGGTCGGACTGGGCCCGGTCGCCGTAGCGCCGCTGTCCGTCGGCAATGATCCCGATGAGCAGCGGCGAGATCTCCAGCGGCACACCGTGGCTGTCCGCCAGTTTCTGGAACAGCCCGATGTCCTTCATGACGAGGTCCATCGAGAAATTCACGTCTCGCGAGCCCGAAAGGATGAGTTGGCTCTCGGTCTCGTGGACAAAGGAGGTCCCCGAACTGATGCGGATCGCCTCGTAGGTCGTGGCGAGGTCGAGACCGGCCGCCTTCATCGTCGTCATCGCCTCGCAGAGTGCGGCGAGATGCACGGTGGCGAGGTAGTTCGTCATCACTTTCAGTTTCGACGCGGTTCCGAGATCGCCGGTGTGCAGGATGCGGCGGCCGAGGTGCTTGAGCAGCGGCATGACCGCCTCGACGGCGCTGCGCGGCCCGCCCGCAAAGATCGAGATGTTGCCGGTATCGGCGCGGTGGCAGCCGCCGGAGACGGGGCATTCCACCGCCACGCCGCCCGCCGCCGCGACCTCGGCGCCGATGCGCAGGATCTCGTCGGCATCGGTGGTGGACATCTCCATCCAGATCTTGCCCGGCCCCATTTCCGGCAGCATCTCGGCCATCACGGCGGCGGAGGCCGCGGGTGACGGCAGGCAGGTGATGACGACGTCGCAGGCCCGCATCATCGCGGCCGGGGCGCCGCCCGCCGACGCGCCGCGCGCGACGAAGTCGCCGACCAGTGCCGCGTCGAGGTCGTGAACCCGCAGATCGACGCCGTTTCGCAACAGGCTTCCCGCCAGTTTTCCGCCGACGTTGCCCAGTCCGATGAATCCCGTTTTCATGCCGTCTCCCTTCTGCGCCGGACCGCGCCCTGCGTCCGTCTGACCGATGATGGCCGGCTCGGTGCCTGTCGCGGTCGTCCCGCGCACAAGGCACGCCGCACCGCTCCGGGGGGCGCCCTGTCCCGGAGCGCCTGCCCCCTTGGCGCCGGGTCGGGCGCAGGCGGGATCAACCTCCCGCACACAGGCGGCCGACGGCGGCGGGACAGCTTGAGGCTGGGCCGGCCCGCCGGGATGTCCGAGGTCCAGGCGCTGCCGTTGCAGCAGGAAGGGGACGCGCCGCGACGGGGACGCGGACCGGTCATACCTCGGGGGCGCCGGGGATCGCCTGGGCCCGACACCTAGAAGCGGATCCGATATCTGGCCCGGACCGCGCGGTCGATCCTGGGCGGGACCTGCAGCGGCGCATCAGCGAGGATCTTCTCCTTGCGCGCACGCGCGGCCTGCAGGAGATCGGGCCGTCCGGCATCGACCCAGTCCTTGGGCGTCATCCGGTTGCCGACCTCGGGGTAGAGATATTCGCTCTGCATCAGCTTCAGGGTCTGCTCGCTGCCCAGATAATGCCCCGGCCCGCCATCGAGGCACACCGCCTTCATCACGTCGAGCGAGACGCTGTCCTCGCTCACGTCGATCCCGCGCACACAGCGCTGCGCCTGGCCGATCAGATCGTTGCCCAGCACCATCCCCTCGGGCGAGAACCCCATCAGCGAGGCATACATGCCCACCGATTCATAGACCATGTTGAGCCCCGCAAGCCCCGCCACGACGTTGGTGATCCCTTGCTCCCAGCCGGCCTGCATGTCGGGCACCTTGGCGTCGCTCATCCCCCCAGCGGCACCGCCCGGGATGCCGTAGAAACGGTGCATCTGGGCACAGCCCGCCGACAACAGCGCCTGCTCGGCCGACCCCCCCGACATCGCGCCGGTGCGCAGATCCGAGACGAAGGGCCAGGTGCCGAACACCGCCGGATGGCCCGGGCGGATCGCGTTGACATAGACGACGCCCGCCAGCACCTCGGCCGTGGCTTGCACGATCGCGGCGGCGATCGGCGCCGGGGCCGTCGCCCCCGCCTGGCCCGCCGAAAGCAGCAGGATCGGCATGCCGGCGCGGATGCAGGCCTCCATCGACTGGCAGCTTTCGGTCGCGAATTTCATCGGCGGCACGACGAAGCAGTTCGACTGCGACACGAAGGGCATCGCCCGCCAGGCCTCTTCGGACCCCGCGATCAGGTGCAGAAGCGCCATGCCCGGCGCGACGCTCGCGGGGTCGGAAAAGGAGGTACCGACATGTTTGGTGGTTCCGGCCACCGCGGCATACAGCGTGTTGATATCCAGTTCGACGAGATCCTCGATCTCGCAGCAGACCATGGTGCGCTGGAAAAAGTGGATATTGTCGAGATGTTGGGCGAGGCGTGCGGAATCGTGCAGATCGCGCGCGGTCGAGGGGCGGTACGCACCGGTGAAGGCATCGACCACGTTCACCGCCGCGCCCGCGGTCCCGTAATGCACCCGCTGTCCCGACAGATCGAGGTGATGGCGCGGATCGCGGCCGAAGAGCTGGAAGCCTTTCGCCGCCCTGGCGACCATGTCCTCGACCAGAGCGCGCGGAAACCGCAGCCGGCCGTCGGTGCCCTGAACCGCGCCGGCCGCGACCATCGCCTCGACACCGCTCGCGGGCGCCTGGGAAAGCCCGACCTCTTCGAGCGCCTGGAGCGCCGCCTCGTGGATACGCAGCACCTGCGCCTCTGTCAGAGGGGTGTACTGGCCGCCGCTGAGACCCGCACGCACCGGGCGCAGGTCTTCGGCCAGCGGGGCCGCGCGCAGCGCCCGCCGGGCCGCCCGTCCGCCGCCGCGGCGCGGATGGGGTTTGCCTTCGGATTTCAGGGTCATCGCCGCACCCTTTCCGGTTTCGGATCATGGCGCGGAGCGCGGCCCGCGCCCGCCCGGCGACAGCGCGTCGAGACCGCGGCGACCCCGCCGCCGAACCACACCATACGTCCCCGTCCGGAGAGCTCCGCCACGCCCGTTCTCCTGTGCCGTTCGAACGAGTATTCCCCCGGCGTGCCCGGGGTTCAATTCGGTGTGCGAATGTGTTTTAATCGGAATAACCGATTAGAGGGCCGCGCCACGAACATCGAGCTGATCGATACCTTCCTCGACCTGTGCGAAACGCGCGGCTTCAATCGCACTGCCGACCGGCTGGGGGTGACGCAATCCACGGTCTCGGGCCGCGTGCGCGCGCTCGAACGCAGCCTGGGCTGCCGCCTGCTCAGCCGCAGCCGCGCGGGCACGACGTTGACCACCGAGGGCTTGCGGTTCGAGCCCCATGCCCGCGCCATCCGGCTGAGCTGGACCGCGGCGGGCCAGGCAGTGCGCGACATGGGCACCGCGGCGGTGACCATGCGGGTGGGCATCCAGCACGATCTCCTGGGCGACCGGGTCGCTGCCTGGGTGGCGGCGCTGCAGGGCGCGGTCCCCGACGCCGCGCTCTACGTGGAGGCCGACTACTCGACGCAAATGTGCGCCGACGTGATGAACGGCGCCCTGGACGTCGCGATCCATTTCACCCCGCGCCCGCATCCCGATCTGCATTTCGAATCGCTGGGCGAGGTCCGCTATTGCATGGTCTCGACCGATGCCGAGGACCTGGCGGCCGTGCGCCCCGAGGGCTACATCCTCGCCAATTTCTCGCCCGCCTTCTCGGCCACCCATGCTGCGGTTCTGCCGCACCTGTCGGGCGGCGCGGTGTCGAGCGGACAGAATGCGGTGATCCGGGGGCTGCTGAGCGCGATGGGCGGCAGCACCTATGTGCTGCGCGAGACGGCTCAGGATCTTGAGCGGACGGGCCTGGCCCGGCGGGTGGCCCGCGCGCCCCAGATCACCCAGCCGGTATATGCGGCGATCCATCTGCGCAATCGCCATCGTGGCGCCCATCGCCGCATCCTCAAGGCGTTGGGCGCGCACCTGGCCAACCGCGACGGCTGAGCCGGACGGACCCGCGTCCGGGGACCTTTCGGTTTGCGCCCGCCCGCGTCACATCATCCGCGGCAGGAACAGCACCAGCACCGGGAAGGCGAGGATCAGCCCGACCCGCACCACGTCGACCATCAAGAACGGCCAGAGCCCGCGAAAGATCGTGCCGAGCGACACGTCCTTGACCACCGATTTCAGCACGAAGGCGTTGAGCCCCACCGGCGGGGTGATGTAGCTGAGCTCGGTCACGATCACCACGTAGACGCCGAACCAGATCAGGTCGTAGCCGAGCCCGGCCACGATCGGGTAGAAGATCGGCACCGTGAGCGTGATCATCGACAGCCCTTCGAGCACACAGCCGAGCGCGACGTAGATGAGGGTGATGATCAGGATGGCGACCAGCGGGTTGTTGGTCACCGTCACGATGTCCTTGATGTCCGTGCCCATGCCCGACAGGTTCACATAGTTGGCGAAGGTCAGCGCGCCGAACAGGATCAGGAACATGCTCGCCGAGGTCTTGGCGGTCTCGTAGAGCGTGCGGAGGAGTTCGCGCGCGTTCATCCGCCGTTGCAGCATCACCAGGAGAAACGCGCCGCCCGCGCCCATGCCCGCACTTTCGGTGGGCGTGAACACACCCAGGTAAATCCCGCCCATCACGAAGACGAACAGGCCCAGCGCCCCGATCACGCCCTTGAGCGCCCTCAACCGCTCGGTGAGCGGCAGCTTTGGCTCGGTCGGCAGGTCGATCTTGCCGACGACGATGGAGATGCGCACCGCGACCACGTAGAGCAGCACGCCGATGATCCCGGGGATGATCCCGGCAAGGAACAGCCGGCCGATATCCTGCTGGGTCATGATCCCGTAGAA